>JAMDDG010000152.1 GCA_023488865.1 Bacteroidota bacterium
CGATTGAGGAAATCATTGCCAGGGGTTATGGAGTTGCCACGGTTTATTATGGTGATGTGGATCCCGATTTTGACGATGGATTCCACAACGGTGTTTTTCAGCTTTTCACGGGGAAACGCGACAGCGCCTCCTGGGGAAGCATTGCCGGCTGGGCCTGGGGTCTTTCCCGAATAATGGATTATCTTGAAACAGTAAAAGAGGTGGATTCCAAAGAGGTATTTGTTCTGGGGCATTCCCGGTTGGGGAAAGCTGCTTTATGGGCCGGTGCCAACGACAAGCGGTTTGCCATGGTTGTTTCCAATGAATCGGGTTGCGGTGGCGCTGCATTGTCGAAGCGTATTTATGGCGAAACGGTAGGAAGGATTAATACGAGTTTTCCCCATTGGTTTTGTGATAATTTCAAAAAATACAACAACAAAGAGGAAAATTTACCGGTAGACCAGCATGAATTATTGGCGCTCATTGCCCCCCGTCCACTCTACGTTTGCAGTGCGGAAGATGATCGTTGGTCTGATCCGAAAGGGGAATTTCTTTCCTGTGTTGCCGCATCTCCTGTCTATCAGCTTCTTGGCAAAAAGGGCTTTCCTGGTAAGGAATTTCCTGGTTTACAGCAACCTGTGGTTGGAACAATCGGGTACCACATCCGTCCGGGTTTACATGCCATCAAACCCTACGATTGGAACTGTTTCATGAACTTTGCCGACCTAAATTTCCCGAAAGGGAAGGATTGATCTTTAACCGATAAATTATATATTTGGGAAAATCAATTTTTAATGGCCAAACGTATTCTTTTCCTATCCCTAATTTTTGCCTTAACATCCATTTTAGCTTTTCGAAGTAATGGCCAAATTTCATACGGAGGTGTGCCGGCTTCTTTTAACAGATTGAAAAGCAGTAATTTGCAGCTTCCTGTCGTAGAGATGGCGCCCGTCGACAATTATGAACTTCAACTCAAAGATGCACGGTCTAAAAATCCGAATAAGAAATTCAGGTTTGCCAAAAGCTTTGATGTTGATATCAGTCCGGCCAATTCCGGTATCTGGGATTCAGCTGATGGTATCAGGATTTGGAGGGTAGCCATCCGTTCCAAAGGGGCATATTCGTTGAATATACTGTTCGATCGTGCCATTTTGCCCACAGGCGCCTCTATTTTTATTTATTCGCCCGATCATCAAATCCTGCGGGGCGCTTTTAATGCCAACAACGAACAATCGTCGGGTATGCTGCCCATTTTTCCCCTGCCGGGAGATGAGATTATCGTTGAGTACGACGAGCCTGTTACGGTCTCAACCCCCGGGGACCTTCATATTTCGAAAGTTAACCACGACTATAAAAATGCGATCGGATCGCGACCGTTGGGAGAGTCAGGAACCTGTAATATGGATGTATATTGCAAGAATGCGGCAGTAGTGAGCAAAGAGAAACAGGCAGTGGTACAATTGGTTATTGCCGGAGTCGACCTTTGTACCGGAACCCTGGTCAACAATACCAAAAGAGACAAGACCCCCTACCTGATTACAGCAGGCCATTGCATTATGAGCGCAACAGACGCGCAACAAACTGTTTTTACCTTTAATTACGAAAGTCCGTTTTGCGGCACTAACGGTAGTGCAAACGGTTATGTTGATCAGACCATGACAGGTTCAATATTGAGGGCACGTTCTGATTCGCTCGATTTTGCGCTGGTTGAGCTGGAAATGATGCCTCCTCCGGAATACCGGCCCTATTTTGCAGGTTGGGACAACACCAAAATAGTCCCTCTTTCTGTCAGGTCCATTCATCATCCCAAGGGAGATGTTAAGAAAGTTTCCATCGATTATAATCCACCCGGAATTGCCTCATACGGTTCAAATGGCTACCTTCCTAATGCTTTCTGGTGGATCAAAAAATGGGATATCGGAACTACGGAAGCAGGCTCCTCCGGCGGACCGCTTTTAAATGATAAAAACCTTCTAATTGGCACATTGACAGGCGGTACTGCAACATGCGATCGTTCAACAGATGATTATTTTTCAATGTTGGCCTACGAATGGAACCATTCTTCCCTTGTAACCAGTCAATTGAAGAAATGGCTGGATCCGGCCAATTCAGGTGAAACCAGCATCGAAGCGATGGATCCTTACACTTCAGGTGCAACCTGCGATCAATTCTCGGATGTTTTACCGGACGAGAAATACGAAGCGGCAAAAGTGACAGGCGGCAAAGGGTATGTCTCCGGTCACAATTCGTATGGGATTTCCAGTTATGCCCAGGAATTTAATTTGACCGATAAAACAACCCTTTCTGCATTTTCTGCCGGTTTTGCCAAAGCTATGACCGGCGTAAACAACAGCAACAGTACCGTCGTTTTTCAAATTTACCAGGTCAATGACCTTACCGGTATGCCGGGAACCGTGTTGAAACAGATCAGCATTCCAATCAAGTCGCTGGCAGAAAAGACCATGCATTTCTTTGAGCTTGATCAACCGCTCACAATTACCGGCAAATATTTCATTGGCTACAATATTAACTACAACAATACCAGCGATACAATTGCCGTTTACCATGCGCCTTCCCGATCAGGCAATAACATGAACCGGGCTTATTGTGTTGTGAATAAGAGTTGGGAACCATTTTACTGGGTTCCGGAGATTAATCTTAAAACCTCCCTTTTGATCAATTCTTTCGGATGTGCCACTACTTTTGCCCCGACTATTCCAAATCCTGCTCCAAACGTCAATCCTCAATTTAAAGTTTATTATCCGATGGATCCAACCCTAAATATACTCTACTTAGTCAATACCGGTAACGAGGAGTATGGAAGGATTATTTTTTACGATTTGCTTGGACGCAAAATCTCTGAAGTGCAACGAATGCTTACAAAAGAACCTATGGAACTCAGCTATGGCAGGATGGAATCTGCCGTTTACTTTGTTGCAATCGAAACCCTGGACAAAAGGGAAGTGGTGAAAGTGAAACTTACCAGAAGCCGGTAGCCTTTGGTGTGCAATTATGCTTCAAAATCAACCGTATGCCAGTCAAAATTGTTGTTTTTATCTTATGTATCAGCTTTTTGGGCAGTTGTACGTCAGATCCAAAACGAAAAAGGTCAACGGATGTCCGGAAAGGATGGAAACCAGCTTCAGAGGCAACCGGATTTACCATTCAGCTTATAGGCGCTTACCGAAAACTGACCGTCATTGACCCGTGGCAGAAGTCAAGCAACAATCAATTCGAGTACTACCTTTTGAAAAAAGGGGAGAAGATACCGGAAGAACTCAAAGGAAAACAGGTTTTCTTTACCCCGTTGCAAAAAGTTATTTGTCTCTCTACCACCCATATTGGTTTTCTGGATGCATTAGGGGAGCTCTCTTCTGTTGCAGGCTTGTCGGGAAGCGCCTATCTTTCCAACGCTGAGGTCAAAAAGGGAGTAGCAGAAAATCGTATCCGGGAAGTTGGCAATGAACGGGGCCTCAACTATGAAATGATTGTACAACTCAAACCGGATGTGGTTTTTGCCTATGGCATTGGCGCCGAAATCAACGCTCAGATCAATAAGCTTCATGATTTGGGCATTCCAGTTGTCTTGGTGGGTGAATATCTCGAACAGTCACCGCTTGCGAAGGCGGAATGGATCAAATTTTTCGGTGAATTTTACCGGAAGGAGGCGTTGGCCGATACGGTTTTTGAAAAGCTCAAAACCAATTACGAAGCGATAAAAGGAACGGTTGCAAAAGTTCAGATCAGGCCCTCTGTCCTTACCGGTTTACCGTTCAAGGATACCTGGTGGATGGCCGGAGGCCAGTCCAACCTGGCTGTTTTGATCAAAGATGCAGGCGGAAAATTTTTATGGCAGGAGAATCCTTCCAGGGAGGCATTTCCCGTATCTTTGGAAGAGGTTTTTTTGTGCGCGGCAAAGGCTGATTTTTGGATCAATTGCAGCAACGTGAAAAGTATTGATGAATTAATGGCTTATGATACAAGATTTTCCGGGCTCCCTGCCGTAAAAAAATCACAGGTTTACAACAACAACCTCCGCTCGACACCCGGTGGCGGCAATGATTACTGGGAAAGCGGCGTCATCCATCCGGATCTGATCCTGTCGGACCTGGTGAAGATTTTCCATCCGGAATTGTCTGTAAATAAAGAGTTTCACTATTATAAAAAAGTGGATTAAATTGATGAAGGAATAGCAATGAAGGGAAAAGAATTTTCGATTTCCGATCCGGTACCCTCGACTCCGGTCCCTGAGCGTAGTCGAAGGGTTCGATTTCCGATCCGGTCCCTGAGCATAGTCGAAGGGCGATTTTGGAATGGGGCAGGATTTTTTCTACTCGTTATTGTGCTGCTCCTGTTTTTCCTGCTCGATCTGCTGGTGGGATCGGTTCCCATTTCCCTATCTCAATCTATTTCAACTTTATTTCACCCCTCTTCCTCCGATCCTCAAATCGCGTCCATTCTTTTCCAATTCAGAATACCCAAGGCAATTACTGCCGTGATGGCTGGTGCGGCGCTTTCTGTGGCCGGGCTGCAAATGCAGACTGTTTTCAGAAATCCCATTGCCGGCCCTGATATTCTGGGTATTAGTTCCGGCGCCAGTTTGGGCGTCGCCCTTTTTGTGCTCTCCACCGGCTGGTTTTTCAAAGGGGCGCTTCTTTTTTCAATGGCTGGTTCCTGGGGCATTGTATTGGCAGCCTGGTTGGGTGCCGGATGCATGATGTTGCTGATTGTCCTGATTGCATCGAAGTTGCGAGACCTGATGACCGTATTGATCCTGGGTATTCTGATTTCCAGTGCGATCCTGTCAATCGTCGGCGTTTTACAATATTTCAGCAGCGAATCGTCGCTCAAATCATTCATGGTGTGGACCATGGGAAGCTTAGGCAGCACAACCCGTGATCAGCTTTGGGTACTTGTTCCTTCTGTTTTGGCCGGGCTGGCCATGGCATTGCTTTCCGCCAAATACCTGGATGCATTTTTATTGGGCGAAAATTATGCCAGGAGTATGGGGATGAACCTTCGACTGGCTTATTTGCTGGTTTTTGCTTCCACCTCTATTCTGGCGGGAAGTATCACTGCTTTTTGCGGGCCGATCGGGTTTGTCGGGATCATTGTACCCCATCTGGCCAGGAAATTCTTTCGTTCGCCGTTACATGGACGGCTGATACCGTCAACCATGCTGCTGGGGGCTGTTGTGATGCTGATAGGTGATATCGTCTCCCAACTTCCCGGCTACGAAACGACTTTGCCGATTAATTCGGTTACTGCCTTGTTGGGCATTCCTATCGTGATATGGATTATTTTTCAGAACAAAAAAATAGGGGCACTCTGATCGCAAAGAATAAATTTAGGTATGAAGGAAGAGGTGTTTGTTGAATGTAAAGAAGTTTCGATTGGCTACAGGGACCGTTCAAAGGCCACTGTGGTTAAGCGTGATCTCTCTTTGCGTGCATCAAGCGGCGAAATGGTTGCGCTGATCGGTGGCAACGGCATCGGGAAGAGTACCCTATTAAAAACCATTGCCGGATTTCAGTCTCCTCTTTTCGGCGAATTATTAATTCAGCAACGGTCCATCTCAAACTTCACGTCAGCTGAATTAGCGAAAGAACTAAGCTTCGTCTCTACCGGGATAGTCAGGGTGGCCAATCTAACCGTCTGGGAAATGGTGGGATTGGGCAGGTTCCCCTATACCAGCTGGTTTGGACAATTGGGCGAAAAGGATGAAGAAATCATGGAAGAGGCCATCCGGCTGGTGGGACTTTCAGGGTACGAAAACCGGCTGATCAACCGGATTTCGGATGGAGAACGCCAAAGGGCAATGATTGCCAGGGCTTTGGCGCAGGATACCAGGATCATGGTACTCGATGAGCCAACTGCTTTTCTCGATATTTCAAACAAATATGAGATTGTGCGCATTTTGCACAAACTGGCCGATGAACGAGGCAAGTGCATCATTTTCTCCACCCACGAATTAAATATAGCCCTTTCTATGGCCGATCGTATCTGGTTGATGCTGGGTGACCGTGTGATAGAGGGATTACCAGAGGAAGTTGCTGCAGGGGGATATTTTGAGTCTTTATTCCCCAACAACAGTTATTTGTTTTTTGACCCTGAAAAAGAAGATTTCCGTATCCGCAGGGAAAGAAAAGGCAGCGTATTGCTTTCGGCTACCGGCCCGGAACAGATTTGGGCAACAAAAGCAATGGAACGTTTGGGTTTCGAAGTTCACCTTCTCCCCCCTTCGTCCCCTTCGTCCCCTTCGTCCCCTTCGTCCCCTTCGTCCCCTTCGTCCCCTTCGTCCCCTTCGTCCCCTTCGTCCCCTTCGTCCCCTTCGTCCCCTTCGTCCCCTTCGTCCCCTTCGTCCCAGTCCTTCCGTCCCTCCATCCCCCCGTCTCTCCCTCTCATCTCCCGGGAAGCAAACGTCTGGACCTTAACAAATCAAGATAACATTAAGGATTTCAAAACCTTGACCGAACTTTGCGGCGAAGTGAAAAGGCTTATACTTTGACCCTGATCTTGAATACAACCTTTTTCACTGTTTCCTGAGACAATGGATCCGCAATTCCGGTGTGAAGGTCGGTCGGGTAATAGATGACGAACAAACCTGGCAAAAGTCATACTGTCTAAGATCATTGGTTAGTTATTATTTTGGTACTTTGACTTCTCGTTTTAAACAAAAAGGTACACAAAGTTAATACATATCTGAAACGTTGTTATTTTTGGGGAAAATTTAGCATTTTGGGAAAAGAGCTGCTTACCGCCTATTTGAAACTGCATCTGGTCGTCCTGATTTACGGGTTTACCGCCATTCTGGGAAAACTGATCCAGTTACCTGCGCTCGAGTTGGTCTGGTACCGCCTGATAATTGCCATTCTCACTTATTATATCTATCTGAAAGTTAGAAAGGAAAGCTTCGCGGTCTCCCGGCGTACCCTGCTTCAGTTTTTCGGCGTGGGCACAATCATCGCCCTCCACTGGGTCACCTTTTACGGGGCAATCAAACTCTCGAATGTGTCGGTTACCCTGGGATGCTTTGCCACGACCGCCTTGTTTACCAGCTTTCTGGAGCCTTTTTTCTACCGGAAACGGATCAATTACCTGGAGGTGCTGATCGGATTGATCATCATTGCCGGCCTCTACCTGATCTTTCGCTTCGAAACCCGCTATACCCTGGGAATCCTGGTCTCCCTGATCTCTGCCTTCCTGGCCGGATTGTTCATGGTGCTTAACAGGAAATTGGTGGCCAACCACCGGGCGATTACCATCAGTTTCTACGAAATGATCGGCGGGTTTATCGCTTTGACGGTTTACATGGCCGGATCAGGCAGGGGAATAACCACTCCGCTGCTGCTTCCAACTTATTCCGATCTGTTCTTCCTGATTCTTCTGGCAACCGTCTGCACGGCTTTTGCCCTGACCATGCAGGTAGACGTGATGCAACACCTTTCCGCTTTTACGGTAACACTTACCGTTAACCTTGAGCCGGTTTACGGGATCATTATGGCCTTCTTTATCTTTGGTGAGTCAGAAAGAATGACATCCGGTTTTTACATGGGGACGCTTCTGATCCTCCTTTCGGTCTTTGGTTTTCCGCTATCACAACATTACCTCAAAAAAAAGTCTGAAAGCTATTCAAACTGATTGATAACGCCCTTGTCGAGCAAGTCGGATTCGATGTTCAGTTCACTTTCGAGGAAGTCGTCCATCTCCTCCTCCGTACCGAATTCGGCCACCAGACCGTTGTACACGACCGTCC
>JAMDDG010000221.1 GCA_023488865.1 Bacteroidota bacterium
AAATATTGGCCGGGATCAACTCTTGCAAGAGAGCGATCCGGTTTTCTACTTCCTTTTCCATCATTGTTTGCTCCCTGCCCCTTGCAGAAAGACGAAGGCGAACGCCCTGCGGGCTGGGCAAATAGGCCAGCTTGATGTATTCCGGCAACGCATCTTCCCATGCCTCAATCTTTTCGGCTAACATCGATTCGGGTATGCCTTGGGTTAAAACGGTACGGTGAAAAATGGTGGAGGTCTGAAAATTGCTTCTCAGATAAGGCAAAACCTCAAATTCCATCAGGTATTTCATCTCGTAAGGAACTCCGGGCATGAAAATAAATGAACAGCCGTTTTTTTCGAGCAACAATCCGGGCGCGGTTCCCAACTTGTTTTGAAATACCCGGCACTTTTCCGGTACCAATGCCTGGTCGCGGTTGAGGCTGTTGAGCGCGATACCCCGCTTGTTGAGCAGTTCTTCAATGTTTTGCAGCACTTCGGGATTTGCCACCAGTTTGGTGTCAAAATAGGTAAAGATGGTTTCTTTGGTTTTGTCGTCTTTGGTAGGCCCCAAACCTCCGGTTACCAAAACAAGTTTTACCTTTTTGGCCGATTCCGTAAATGTTTCGGATATATGGTCGGGATCATCGGAAATGCTGATGATTTCCCGCACGTTGATCCCATCTTCGTTCAACTTCTGGGCCATCCAGGCCGAGTTGGTATCCACGATTTGTCCGATTAGTATCTCGTCGCCGATGGTGATAATATCTAAGTTCATTTTTTTATTAAACTAATGTAATTTAATGTTTATTAGTGAAATTCTTTGTGTTTCCTTTGTGTTGTCCTTCGTGGTCTTTGTGGTTAAACTTTTAAATTTTACCACAATGGTCTCAAAGGTTATCTCTAAGTACACAAAGAATATCCTTATATACTATTGTAATTTATGCTTCTACATCAGATCATATCCGAAAGGTGAAAGACTTAGCTTCATTAATTTAAAATGCTGCAAACCAAACGGAATGCCTATGATTGTGATGCTAAGCATAATGCCAAAGAGCAGATGGGCAAGCGCAATCCACAGACCGGCAAAAATCAACCAGATAAGGTTCAATAAACAGGAGAGTCCGGGAATGGAACCTCCGTTCGACCGCACTGTTTTACCAAAGGGAGCGAGCGTCGCTATCCCGATTTTAAATGCCTGCAATCCCCAGGGTATGCCCACAACGGTGCAACACAATATCACGCCGCCCCAAATATAGCCGAGACAGGCGACTAAACCGCCAAAAATGATCCAGATCACATTTCCGATTAAGCTCATAATATTGATTTGTTATTTACAATCAAGCTATTAGCTGTTGGCTATTGGCCTTTGGCTAAAAGCTAATAGCCAACAGCTAATAGCTTTTCCTCGGTGAAGGTACGAATTGGGGAGCAAAAGGCATTTTATTCTTTTCTTTGTTCCGTTTTTTTAACCCAACTTGCAGGGTTTTCAGTAAAAAAGCAGAAAAATCGTGTAAAAATGCAGATATTTTATGGTAAGAACGTGTTATTTTTTCATTTTCATCTTGTAAGTTGCTGATATTCAGTTGTGGCATTTCCCTGATCTTCATTTGTAGTCCCCAAGGGGGTATTGTATATCAGTCAGTTAGCTATTAACTTGCGGGCATGTATTTCAAGGTATATCCATGCGCACCAATCCCGCCACGGGAATCTACTGCGGTTATTAACGTTTAGTGGAGAATTGCGACCGGGTATGCCATCGGACAAATTACCAAAGACCGCCTGTATGCTATCTCGAAAAAACTGTATGCCGAAAAGGAAGAAAACGTATGGCAATTTTACAATATAATTCGCAAAATCGTAAGGACCATGAGCACCCAAAAAGCAGTGACGACTTTTGCTCAAAACAACCACCAGGAAGTGATCATGATACGTCGTTGTTCTGAGCCAAATGGACAGGTGCGGAAACTTTACGATGCCCTGAAATACAAATACGCACCTTTCGTAAAACGAAAATCCGTAGTACACAAATCCGAACTCGAAAATTGCCAATTCATTGAAAAGCAACAATTCCATTCGGATTAACTGCAAAGTGGGTTAACAATCGCCATGAGAATATTATTTGTTTGTCTGGGCAATATTTGCCGTTCGCCTGCTGCAGAAGGAATTCTTACCCATTTAATAGATGAGCACGGACTTGGAAAAGTTGTTTCTTGCGATTCGGCTGGAACAACGGGTTACCACGAAGCGGAGGGAGCCTATCCCAAGAGGGAGAAATTAGCTTATTTGAATATGGCTATTTTCTTTTCGCCGTCCGATTTGATGTAGCCAATTGATGGAAAGATACGTATTTTTATAGAAACCTTCTTGACAAGGTGAAAACAGTGCAACCAGAACAATAGAAAATACCTTTGCCGTTGTTCAGGAACCAGAAGGTGACGGCGAAGGTAAAAATCTATATTTACAGTTGCTTTTAGGTATTAAAAATTGTTGGCTATGAAATATTTTAATCTGCTTTTTGTTTTCTTTTCTTTGTCCCTGTTTGCTTGTCAGAAAGTAAGTGATCAGGAACCCGTAACGGAAGTCCAACTTGCCGATCTTGGAAATTACAAGATGAAAATTCTCCCCGATAATTTATTGAGCAGCCAGGATGTCAAACTGGTGATTTATGATGATTGCGGATACAATATTCTTTCGGGAGTTAAGATAACCGGCTATACCATCGACATAGAGAAACATTTCAACAGCATGATGAAATTGCCTTGTATGCTTAGGAACGATACCATTCTTATTGGTAAATTGCCCATTGGAAGCTATACCGTCAATTATAAACTGGTTGATCTCTCAACTCTGGTGAAGGATAAAAGTACCCTTGCCATCTCATTTAAGCTAGTAGTATCCCAATAAACAGTTCATCTTGTTTTGACAATCCGATTAATCAGGATTTCTTTTCAACAAGTAGGCGCACGACTGTCTGTCATATCATTAAATTTGTCTTAGGGTCCGGGGAAGCGGGAGTTGATCACTTTTCTGATGCAGGACAGGACGATTGTCCTTTTTCCCGCGGCTGTGGGTTTTTTACATGGTTCTCTCAATGTAAAAACATGCGAAATACTTGGGGAAAAACATGTAATATATATGTTAAATATTTGTATATCAAATAAATAACACGTATATTTGCATCAATGAAAAACGTCGCAGGTTTCTCATTAACCTCCTACGGCAAAAAAAGAACGAAATGAGAAAATACCTGCTAATAATCAGATAGTTGTGGTTCGTCCCTTTATCTCCCACCGTACAAAATTAGTCGGAATATTATTTTTTACTATCCATTGTAACTAATCAGTTATCAACAAAATTATTTTGGCGCTGAATAGCTGAATGATTACCCTTTATCTTCTCCCAGAGTCAAAGAGGTGTTTATCTTCTTCGGAATTCAGCACAAACAATGGCAGCCGAGAGCGCCACGTTCAACGACTCAAGCTCACGGTCCCCTACCGGGAAAGCCGGGATGGAGATTTTTTTTGTCAGGTAGGGGGAGAGTTGAGGGGAGATCCCTTTTCCTTCGCTTCCCATCACGATCAAAGCCTGGGAAAGGAGTTCAGTTTGGTACAGATTTTCACCATCCATGTAGGTACCGTAAACAGGAAACTTTTGTCTTACAGCTTCTTTCAGCAGTTCGGGTAAATCCAAATAATGGACCTTCACACGGGCAATGGCCCCCATGGTCGATTGGATGCATTTCGGATTGAAACTGTCGACACAATTTTCGGAACAGTAAATATCTTCAATGCCAAACCAATCTGCCAGACGGATGATGGTGCCCAGGTTGCCGGGATCCTGCAGGCCGTCCAAAACAAGGCTGAGCCCTTCAAAAGCAGGTAGTCCGGCTTCCTGGTAAGTTGGAATTTTAAACAAGGCCAGCAGGTTGGAGGGGTTTTTGAAGGAGGAGATCCGCTCCATTTCCTTTGCCGATAATTTGACGGATTTAGCCGGGTCGGGAAAATTTTTAAGCAGGGCCGCTGCTTCGGCCGAGAAATAGAGGGTTGAAAGTTCCAATTTTGTTTTGAGCAGGTCAAAAACAAGTTTCTCTCCCTCGGCAACAAACAAGCCCGTTTCCTCCCGTCCCTTTTTTTTGGCCAACGAACGGACCAATTCAATATTTTGTTTTGAAATCATCTGTCTGAACAGTTAATATCCCAAAAATAATCCATTTTTAATTAGCCGGGTTGATTATCTTTGTTTTAGTTTTAAAGAAGGCTCAATTGAAGTTTTTAAAATCATATACCTTCCTGGTAACAGGAATCGTCCTGTTTTCTTTTTTGGTGGCGGGCTGTCGGACAAATAAATACGTACCGGAGAAAGAATACCTGTTGTCGAAAGTAACCATTCGGATAGACAATAAAACGATTGATAAGAATACCCTGAAAACTTATCAAAAGCAGAAACCCAATACCCGTATTTTTGGATTTTGGAAGTTCCACCTCGGATTATACAATCTTTCCAGCAAGAAAAAAGAGAATAATTGGCTCAAAAGAATAGGGGAAGCCCCGGTTATTTATGATCCGTTTTTAACGGAAAAAACCAGGCAGGAGTTCGAGCGGTTTATGCACAACAAAGGATACTACAACGCTGTGGTTAAGGATAGTACCTTGTTGATGACAAACCGGAAGGCTGAAGTATATTATTCCATTATATCCAATCAGCCCTATCAGATCCATTCCTATGAAACTGTTATCAAAGATGATTCTTTGAGAAAAGAATTGGGAAAGCAGGACAATGAAAGCCTGATCAAGCCCAATTCCCTTTTTGACTCGGATCTTCTTGGCAGTGAGACCCAGCGGCTTCTGCGGAAATTGCAAAACGACGGTTATTATAAAGCGACCAAAAATATTTTTTATTATGAGGCCGATTCAACTAAAAAAGGACATGGCGTAGATTTGAAAATGGTGATTGAGAAAGAAAGCCTGGGAGATACCATCAATGGGGTTTCAAAGATGAACCATGAGCGATATACGTTCCGTAACTTTTATTACCTGAACGAAATAGATATTCAGAGTACACTTTTTTCGGATAACGGGGTTGTGGACAACACCAAAAAAGATACTTTATGGATTGGGCATCATTGTTTTGTTTACAAAGGGAAGAGAAGATTAAAGACGGATCTCCTGATGAATGCCAACCATCTGGCAGACAAGGGATATTACAGTTCGGAGCTGGTCGACAGGACTTACAATGAATATTTTGCCCTGAGGCTATTTAAATTAGTCAACATCCGTTTTGTTGAAACGGGACAAAATGACGCCCAGGGAAATCCTATGCTCGACTGTTATATTCAGCTTACTCCCGGCATGAGCCAATCGTACAGTGCGAGTATTGAAGGGACCAATTCCCTTGGCAATTTTGGCATTGCCGGAAATCTTGGGTACCAGCATAAGAATCTCTTCCGGGGAGGGGAGATTTTTGACCTTCAGTTTTTAGCTGCAACCCAAAAACAAAGTTATGGCGTAGGTGATTCGGCCACTACATTTAATTCTGTTGAGACAGGTGTGGATGCCAAGATTACAGTCCCGAAGTTTATTGCCCCTTTTTTTAAGTCTAATTTCTTTCAATATTCGACGCCGCAAACCTTTTTTAATATTTCCTATAACTATCAAAAAAGGCCCGACTACACCCGTACCATCGCCCGGTCGGCTTTCGGGTATCAATGGAAATCATCCGATTATACAACTCATCGGGTTAATTTGTTGGATATCAATCTTGTAAAGATGTTCGCGCTGGATTCTGCTTTTCTTAGCCGGATTGAGAACCTGTATATTCGCAGTTCCTACATAGATCACTCGATCACGGCTTTTAACTATGCTTATACCTACAGCACGCAGACCCAGAAAAAATCGGATTATGTTGTGCTCAAATACAATATTGAAACGGCCGGGAACGTGTTGTATGCGATAAACCAGGCATTGAACCGGTCTAAATTTATTTCTGAAGGTGGCACTATCAACCAGTATCACATTTTTAATACCCCTTTTGCTCAGTATGTTAAGTTCGATTTAGAATATAGAAAAGGATGGATGGACTGGAAATACAACGGTATAGCGATCCGCGCTTTTGGCGGGGCGGCCTTTGCGTATGGGAACTCGGACCAGATCCCTTTTGAGCGGAAATATTTCTCAGGCGGGGCAAACGGTATCCGTGCATGGCCTATCCGAACACTGGGCCCCGGATCTTACCGGTCAAATCCCAATGAATTTCCCAATCAGTCCGGAGACATCAAATTAGAAGCCAATGCAGAATATAGGTTCAAGATAATCGATCCGTTGGAAGGCGCGTTCTTTTTTGATATGGGGAACATCTGGTCGGTCAGGGATAACCGTCAAGGGGCGGAATTTAAACTGAACAAGTTCTACAAAGAGATTGCCCTGGGTACTGGTTTCGGACTTCGGTACGATTTTAGTTATGTCATCCTCCGACTTGATTTGGGGGTAAAAATGCATGACCCGTCCCTGATTGAGGGCGCAAGGTGGATCTCCCCGGGAGATTATTTCAAGAAAGGGAATGTCAACTTGGTTTTTGGAATAGGTTACCCGTTCTAAGCTTCCTTTCCATTTTTTTTTCTCCTTAAAAATCGGTAACTTATGTTTGAAAAACAGGATCGCCATGAATTTCAAACAGGTTCGCGAATTTTTCATCTTTACCCGCAAAGAACGGAATGGTTTATTGGTACTGATGTTTATCCTTCTGGTCATCATCTGCCTGGATATTTATCTTCCTTTCCTGCTTCCTGATAAGGTTTACGACGTGACGGCCTGGAAGGAGGAAGCAGCGAAGTATTATGCAAAAATCCCTTCAGGGTCGAAACCCGAAAAATTGACTTTCGGGGGTGTTTTTGATCCGAATTCTGTCGGGTTGACAGAGCTGAAAAAGATTGGTATCCCCGACAGGATTGCCTCAAACTGGGTGAAATATCTACAAAAAGGAGGACGGTTCAGCAATAGGGAAGAGGTAATGAAACTTTACGGCATGACCGATGAGCTTTACCGGAAAGTGGAAGGGAATCTTCTGGTCCCGAAAAAGATTGGGAAGTTGAAGCCTGATTTCGATCAAGTCAAACGAATAAAAAAGGAGCAATCCGGATACGGACAAAAAGATTCGAGTTGGGGCAGTCGCTACGCAACAAAGAGTCGCTACACAACGAAGAAAGAGATTCAACTGCTTGAAATCAATGCTGCCGATTCTGCACAATTGGAAGCCCTGCCGGGAATTGGTCCTGTACTTGCATCCAGGATTATTAAATACCGGAAGTTGCTGGGTGGCTTTTATGGGGTGGCACAGTTGAAAGAAATTTATGGTATGACAGAAGAATTGTGGGCACGTTCATCACCCTGGCTTTATGCAGATTCATCCGGAATGAAGAAATTGGAGATCAATTTTCTAACAGTCGCAGAGTTGGGAAGGCATCCCTATATTGGGTTCAGGCAGGCAAAGAAAATAGCAAAAAGAAGGGATTTAATCGGAAAATTCAAACAAAAGGAGGAGCTGAGCGCCTTTTTTTCGGCCGACTCATTACAGCGTTTGTCCCCGTATCTTTCAATCAGTGGCAGTGGACCTTAAATTTTTTTACTGTTTTTTAGAAATTTAACTACAAATTTTGCAGGTATCAAGGAATATTTCTAAATTTGCGACCCGAAAAGACAAAGAACTAAAGTAAAAAATTAACGTATGATTGTTATT
>JAMDDG010000365.1 GCA_023488865.1 Bacteroidota bacterium
AAAGTCGCCTGGCATTTCCAGCCCAGTAATCCTGAACGTTAAATTTAATTCGCTGAGGTATGAAAATTGAATTATCGGTCTGTATGGAATCAAGCCGGAACTGTTGAGTGAAATTAACGCCGGCTGCCCACTTGGCAAAGGGAGAAAAAAACGGACGATTGATGGCAAATCCCCGGTTGAAATTTTCCTGCCCCAAAATATCAAAATGCAGATTTGCACCAATGTAGCTGTTTTTGATATTGGGAATGGTGTAATTTGTTGTGTAAGAATTGATCCCTTTCGAATAATTTCCGTGGTATTCATTTTGGAAGGTATGACCTAATCCTAAAAAGTTTTGATCAGTCAGGCCAATTGTGATGCTTGACGCCGACACTGAACCATTGGGAATCGCACTCCATATATCCAGCGCGCGAATAAAGATATCAACAGAGTCAGCTTGTTCGGATACCGCTTTAACGAAAAACGAGACATCACTTATGTAATTCCGGCTACGTACCAGTCGTTCAGATTCTTTTACAAGCAATGAATCGAACCGCTGATTTTTTCGGATCAACAGCAGGTTGCGAATAGTGATTTGAAGAGATTTGATGTGCAGGTTATTAGCTGTTTTCGCCAATAAATTTTGTGGTGACATGAGGGTGTCACCGATGGAATAACCAAACGGATCGAGTGTTTCAATGTTGATCTGACGGATAACTTTTCCTTCAAAGAGACTGTAAGGTTTAACGATTAGTTTTCTGTATTTTCTCTTTTTCGCCGGATTGGCCGCAACCGGTTTAAAAACCAGCGAGTACATTAACCCCGAAAACTTGCCTTTTTTGGAAAAGGTCTCAATATTCTTGTATAAACGGGTTGAATCTTTTTTAGCAGGTGTTTGCTGTGGAAATGCAAAATCACTGGTTACAGATGAAATAATAAAAAGAAGGAAAATATGCCTGAACCACATTTGCTGTTGTCATTTTTGCCTGCTTATTTTTTCTTTTCTGCCGCTTTTTTCTCTTCAACCTTCTGTTCTGCCGCTTTTTCTTGCTTTTTAAAATAACCTCTGAAGAGAAAATTATGCTTGGCAGCCTCCATATTTTCACCCAATCCTTTGGTGCCTTTTTTCAAATTGACAATAGTTTGGTTCAAATTCTCTGCAATTGTAGTATCCTGAATTAACCGGCCCAGTGTTCCGTTTCCTCCGTTTATTTTAGTCATAATATCGGCCAGTTGATACGTAATGACTTCGGCATTGCCGGCAGTCACCTGTAAACTTTCGATAATGGCATCCGTTTCGACCGGTTCCTTTGAGGATAGCTGTTGACCTTCCAACGCCAGGGGGGCATTCTTACTTCCCTGGGTAATGATCAGCAACCTGTCGCCAATTAGTCCTTCCGATCCAATTGCTACTTCACTATCGTTCCTGATAAACTGTTTCACCTCTTTTTTGATCGTCATAGTAACCTGAACGGTTGAATCATTGATGATCTTGATGTTGTCTACAGTACCTATATTAATGCCTGAAAAACGAATATTATTCCCAACCTGTAATCCGCTTACATTGTGAAACGTTGAATAAAGCGTATATACCGGGTTAAATAAATTCTTTTGTTTGCCAATTATAAATATTGCAAATACAAAAAGGACCAATCCCCCTGCAACAAAAAGACCTAACCTTATTTTAAATTTATCTGTATGTGTTTCCATAATTTTGGATATAAATTTTGAGACTTATTGGACATTTATTTAAAGAATGACTTGATTAACACATCACTTGATTTTTCAAATTCTGCTAATTTCCCTTCCATGTATACCTCACCATCCTGTAACATAATAACGCGGTTGGCGGTCATCCGGGCACATTCAATGTCGTGCGTGATGATGATGGAGGATGTTTTATATTTTTTCTGGATACGGTCGATGAGCAAACTTATTTCGTCTGATGTCACAGGATCTAATCCGGTAGTAGGCTCATCATAAAGCATAATCAACGGGTCGACTACTATGGTCCTTGCCAGACTGATTCGCTTGCGCATTCCTCCGGACAATTGTGAGGGCATTTTATCCATAGCATCGGCTAATCCAACATTTTCCAATACTTCTTTTACTTTTTCGTCAATTTCCCTTTGAGAGAGGTCTCTTTTTACCCTACGCAAAGGAAATTCCAGGTTTTGTTTTACGGTCATTGAATCATACAGCGCACCACTCTGAAAAAGAAAACCAATTTTCTTTCTCAATTCGCCCAATTCTTTACTTTTTAAAGCACATACATTTTGTCCAAGCACATCGATTGTTCCACCTCCGGGATTTAATAAACCGACGATACATTTAATAAGTACTGATTTACCGGAGCCTGATTTTCCAAGGACAACCAAATTCTCTCCGTTAAAAAGCTGCAAGGAAACATTTTTTAGAACCTCCTGATCTCCAAAGTTTTTCCTTAGGTTATTTATTTTAATGACCTGTTCGCTGCTTTTAGTTTTAGCCGGAGTAAATGTTGTTTGGGTATCATTCATAATTTTCAAATCTTCAAATTTGTTAATTTTCAAATTATTAAAGCATATCGGCAATTTGTACCGCAATTACATCTACAACCAGAACCAAAAGAGATCCCAACACAACGGCTGAATTAGCAGCTTTGCCCACGCTTTCAGTTCCACGTCCGGCATTGTATCCTTTGTAGCAACCAACCCATCCAATGACGGCCCCGAAAAAAACCGATTTTACAAAAGCGGGCAAGAAATCGATAAAATCGATATGGCTAAATGCCTGGGAGAAAAAAAGGACAAATGTGACATCCCCTTTGATATTTGCACCTGCCCAGCTTCCAAGAATTCCCAGCGCATCGGCATATAAAATCAACAGGGGGATCATCAGTGTTGCAGCCAATACCCTTGTAACCACTAAAAAACGCATAGGATTGGTGGCTGATACTTCCATTGCTTCAATTTGTTCGGTTACTTTCATGGAACCCAGTTCAGCACCCATGCCCGAACCTATTTTACCGGCACATATCAACGCCGTTATTACAGGTCCCATTTCGCGGATAAGCGAAACAGCAACCATTCCCGGAAGCATCGCGTCTGCCCCGAATTTAGCAAGCGAAGGACGTGCCTGAATGGTAAGTACCAAGCCCATAATGATCCCTGTTACGGAAATAAGGGGCAAAGTTTTGTTCCCGATTTGGTAACACTGGTGCAAAAATTCTTTGAACTCAAATTCGCGGGAGAAAGTCTCTTTAACTGTACGTGTTACAAACAACAAAACATCGGCAAAATCAGTTAAGAAATTACCAGCTTCTGAAGTTTTGGCAATGGTTTTATTACTGATTTTTATGCTAAGTTCTTTCGCTTTGTAAAGGTTTGGGACCAACTTTGTAACTGGCAGAATTTTTTTCATGTTTCAACATTTGATTCATAGAATTAGTGCGAAAATCTAAAAAGGCATCATTGATCGAATGCCAATCAACGATGCCTTTTTATTTTAAACTGGCATTCAAAGAGCTCCGATGATCTTGTGCAATTCTTCCTTAGTTTTTCCCAATGTGATTTGCAATTTTCCCAACATCTCTTCTTTTTTACCCTCTTCAAACATCAGGTCATTGTCCGTTAAGACTGCAAACTTCTGTTTGAGTTTGCCCTTTTGTTCATTCCAGCTTCCTTTTACTTCTGTCGTATTCATGGTATAAAGTTCTAATCGTGAAAAATTATCACTGTGCAAATATGAGCATCAAAGAATAGATTTTCGTTACACAATTCGTGATAAGAGTTACAACATTCACACATACTAAAAAGGCTGCCTGATTTTATCAAACAGCCTCTTCCGGGGTCTTCAGATAATAAGCTTTTAGTTATTGGCTATTGGCTTTTTGCTGAATGACTTTTTCTAATACTATACGATACAATGTGCGAAGAATTAATTGGCAGGAACTATATCTATGACAACTGTTCTATTGTAAAAACGTTCCTCCGGGTATTTGTTATCGAACGGAGCCATGTTAAGATCCTCTCCGAATCCATAAACTTCAAATTTAACATCGCTTCTTCCGGCTTTAGCCAAACCTTTTTCAAGTATAGATCTGACATCGTTGGCTCTTTCCTCTGACAGTTTTTGGTTGTAATCCTTTTCTCCAATAATGTCAGTATGACCGTGAATAATCACTTTTGCATTTTCCGGAATCTTTGGAATCACTACTTCAGTCAGGTATTTGTCATAGATACCAATGGCTTTCGCATTGTTGAATTCATAGATGATGCTGAATCTCATCATCTCCTCATTTTTAGGAGGAGTCCATAGTACCATGTGGGCGCTGGCCTCTTTTTTGACAACTTTTCCGCTCTTGGTTTGGCCTATCATGGTGACTTTGTAATCGCCTTCTGATCTGGTACCCAGGATCGATTTGCCAGGGAGACTAGCTTTGTCTTTGGTATATGGCCCAAAATATTGCATTTGTCCTTGTTCATCAACTACTACCAATGACCATGATGTGAACGCTTTTTCTGCCCCCTCTACATTGAAAGTCACATAACTGTCAAGAGGTGCTTCCTGTAAAGAGACGATCTCAACGGGTTTCATTGGTACATCCGGACCGCTTTGGAACTCCATCATTAAAGCTGGAGATTCACTCATAATTGAAACCCTGTTGTCTCCTTCGCGTAGCAACATGAGTTCTTTTGTTCCCCAAGGTTGTTCAGATGGTATTTTCGGTTTGATCCTGCCTTCAACAGAAATTCTTGCACCATCAATGCCAAACACATCTACCAGATAAACTTTTACTGACTCAGCCATTTGTTTTCCAACTTTTGGCCCTTGCATGGATGATCCGGTCAGCATGACAACGGTGGATGGATTTTTAGACATACGATCACCCAGAATGTTTAATACATTGTAGTAAACCGTCATTTGTCGTTGTGCACGACCCGACAATTCCTTGGGTGTAAAGACTTCCAGTTGATCTTGTTTGAAATCTTTGACCTGATCTTTTCTCAGCAAAACATAACGATCTGGAATCTGTGTTGATTTCCCGTTGAAAAATACATAGTTGCGAAGTGGAAAAGTTTCCCTTACCCTGCGCTCAACAGCAATATTTTTTGGAGCGTTCAACGTGAATTGTACTTCAGGTTCAACTACAACAACAGCAGGTACCAAAACTTCCAAAGGCTCTTCAATGACGTGTCCGCGTCCTAGTTTGAGTGCGATACCAGCTCTTAAAGTAGTAAGGTTCCATGACTCAACAGTTCGTGGATCCTGTCCAAAATAGGGATGGAAGGAGACAAACGGAGAGAGCACAAATTGTGTACGTTTGTTTTGAGAAGAGATGGGGATATCATATCCGGCCCCGATTTGCATGGAGACCAGATTGTTTCTAACATCGCTAAAATCCCCTTTCACTTCAGGATCGGCAACTTGCTGAGGATACGCAGGATTTGTTCCCTGTTGGTATGTGAACGATTTTGAAGTATTGAATGCAAAACGAGGGCCCGCATACAGGTAAAAATCTGATTTGAAAGGCGCAAAGCGGAGACTTGGTTCTATTGTAAAATAGGCAAGATCAGTTTTTAGGTCTTCCGGGCAGTTACAAGGTGAAAGCACCCTGTCAAATTTACCTTTGCGATTGTCATATCCAGCCTGTAATATGAAACCCAGTCTGGTACCTGGACGGTGGAACTCGATAAGCGGCGCAACAAAGAGCCCAGTTCCGTTTCCATCATAAAAGGCTGCCGGAACTGTTAATGCAGAATTCAATACCTGGGTAGTGCCACGGTAGAAATTAAAATTTGCACCGCCCGCAACTCCAAAATACCAGGATGGTTTAGTGTACTTAATCTCCTGAGCCTGTAGTGGCGCTTGCATGCATGTTAAAACTGCAGCACCAATAATAAGACTTCTGATGATCATTCTATGAGAGAACGAGGACCGATAACGTCTCTTAATAAAACTTGTTATGTATTTCATCTTGTTCTGAATTTGATTAATTGTAAATTTTGTAAAGCTTCGGTTTATCCCCCCGAAGGGAGATAAACCTGCTTTGTTTTGTTTATGGTTGAACAACCGTACTTGCATTTAAAGTAACTGCGGTCTGTGCCAATAACCTACCGGTGACTTTTGCACCCGTGTTGAGGGAAATCAGCGTTTTACTTAGGATGATACCGCTGAAATCTACACCAGGTCCAAGTAAAGCTTGTCCGGCCACAACCCAGACAATGTTTTTGGCTTGCGCCCCACCGATCAAAGTGACAATTGCGCTGCTGTTTACAGTAAGATCTTGTGCGATCTGGAAGACCCAGGTATCATTTGCTCCACCGCTGAGTGTTACACCTGCATTGGTAATTAAGACTCCGGTACCCCACTTGTATAATCCCGGTGGCAATATTTGACCACTGATATTCCCGGCATAGAGTTCATTAATAACACCAAGGGTTAAACCATTAGCTGTGGTGTATGCCGTCATCATATCATTAACAGCTGTTGTCATTTTGGCCGGAGTTGGAGGTGCATAGTCTGATGCATATACTTTTCCGGAAACGATAGGTGTATGCGACCACTGGCCACTGGCATCCATAATCAATCCAAACCCGGTTATTCCGGTTGCAGCTACCGGACTCACGCCAATATCACCTGCTACAGAAGTAACTCCGGTAGTTGAAATACCTGACATAGCCAAAGCTGTAAAATCACCAGATGTTCCGAGGTTTACGACTCCAGGACCAAGTGGAGGAATAATTGTAAAGTTCGCAGTGATCGCTTTATTAGCATTCATGACAATGGTCAAAGGATTTACTGATCCTGAAGCATCTCCACTCCATGAAGTAAAGGTATATCCTGAATTTGGCACAGCGGTAAGTTGAACCGAAGTACCGCTTGAGTAAGTTAACTGATTCGGATTTTTAACAACTGATCCGTTTACTGCAGTAACAACCAGGGTGAAATCTTTCGCATAATTTGCCACCAGTGTCCTGTTCCCTGTAATGGTGAACAGATAATTCGCGTTGGTAGATGCTACAATTAATCCTTCGGTCCAGTTTGTGAAAGTATATCCGGCATTTGCAACTGCATGTACTGTTACTGAGGCTCCGGAATTAAACGTGCCTCCTCCGCTGGTTGTTCCGCCAATCAAAGGATTTGAAGATACTGCCACTGTGTAAGTTATTGGTATATAATTTGCTACCAATATTCTGTTACCGGATATTGTAAATTGATAATTTGCATTGGTGGAGACAACGGTTGAACCTTCTGTCCAGTTCGTGAAGGTATATCCAACATTGGGGTTCGCTGTTACAGTAACCAATGTTCCTGAATTAAATACCCCACTTCCACTGGTTGTTCCTCCTTCCAAAGGATTTGATGACACCGCTACCGTATAAGGTATGGCACTGTAGTTTGCCACCAATGTTCTGTTACCGGCTATGGTAAACTGATAATTTGCACTTGTGGATACAATATTTGTACCTTCAGTCCAGTTGGTGAATGTAAATCCGGCATTAGGGACTGCTTTTACAGTAACTGAAGCGCCTGAATTAAATGTTCCGCTTCCGCTGGTTGTTCCGCCTAAAAGAGGGTTGGATGATACCGCTACCGTATAGGGTATCGCAGTATAATTTGCAACTAAAGTCCTATTTCCGGTTATGGTAAACAAATAATTTGCACTTGTGGATACAATATTTGTACCTTCTGTCCAGTTTGTGAAGGTATATCCGGCATTGGAGGCTGCGCTTACCG
>JAMDDG010000134.1 GCA_023488865.1 Bacteroidota bacterium
ATTGAATAAAACGAACCATGGCAAATCATTTAACACACAGGAGAATGATTATCGGCGAGTTCCATGTGGCAATTAAAAAACAATATCAAATTTAAAAAGTATAAATATTGTCGAAAAGTAACATTTACGTTTTGAAGCAGCAAGAACTTTAGTCAGGTTTTATCTACCGCAAAAAAGGGTTCGTCCTTTTTTCCCAACCAATTGTCGTTTCATCCCCGTGACCAGGATATACTTTTACCTCGTCCCCCAGCGTCAGCAATTTTTCTTTGATACCGGTGATCAGCTGGTTGTGATTGCCTCCCGGCAGGTCAGTCCTTCCAACCGAACCATTGAAAAGGATATCCCCGACTACCAGAATTTGATCCTGCGCTCCGTAGAAAGCAACACCGCCCGGCGAATGGCCCGGCACATGGATCACTTTTAATGCGGTTGCGCCGAAATGGATCTCGTCTCCCTCGGCAAGCAATTCAACATCAGAGGAAGGGTTCTGCATGGTGATCCCGAAAAGCAGGGCATGTTGCCTGGCCTGATCCACCATGGGCGCATCGCCCGGATGAATCCTGCATTTTAATCCCCATCTCCTTTCGGCAAAACTGTTCCCCATCAGGTGGTCAAAATGGCCGTGCGTGTTCAATAGCCGGACAATTTTCAGCTCTTGCGCCTCTACAAACCGCTCCAGTTCTTTTTCTTCTTCCGGATAAAAACAGGCCGGATCGATCAAAACCGCCTCTTTGGTCTCGTCCCAAAGCAGGTACGCATTAACTGCTACCGGATTGAAGGTGAATTTTTTACTATTTATCATGAAATATTCAATATTTTATTAATTCGTTTCACACCATTTTCACAGGGCGTTGCCCTGTGCTGTGATGTTGTCGGCTTTCAGCCGACTGATCCGGCATCATCAAAAATGGTACATCTCGCTCGCCCACTCTCCCCGTCTCCCCCTCTCGTTTCCCTCTTCCCTCTTCCTTCTCAGGTTCCAATATCTGCCGCCGCAATGCGTCTAAATACGGGAGTTGCACTCGCCCACTCTCTCCGTCTCCCCTTCATTTCACAGGGCGTTGCCCTGTGCTGTTACATAGTCGGCCTTCAGCCGACTGATCCGTCCCCTCTCGTTTCCCTCTTCCTTCTCAGGTTCCAACATCTGTAACCGCAATGCGTCTAAAACGGGAGTTGCACTCGCCCACTCTCCCCGTCGTCCCCTCTCGTTTCCCTCTTTCTTCTTCTCTTCACCGCTGCTCTGCCACTCCCGGCAACAACGGAACAAAAACAAAATTACCTGCTTCCGTTTCCGTATATTCGGTTTCACTCACCCGGACTATAATTTTCATTACCTGAACCTGTCGGCCCCCTACCGGGATGACCATCCTGCCGCCTACAACCAGCTGTTCCTTCAGTCGTGGCGGAACAGAATCCGCACCGGCAGTGACGATGATTTTGTCGAATGGTCCGTAAGTCGGCAAACCCAGATAACCATCTCCGTAAAAGAATTGAGGATGATAGCCAAGTTTTGGCAATAGCTCCCTTGCAAAATCGTAAAGCGACCGCTGTCTTTCGATCGTAAAAAGCTTCGCCCCCATTTCGCACAAGACTGCTGCCTGGTATCCTGAGCCAGTGCCCACTTCCAGTACTTTGTCGAGCCGTTTAATTTGCAAGGCTTCAGTTTGGAAAGCCACCGTGTAGGGTTGTGAGATGGTTTGACCGGAAGCAATAGGGAACGCTTTGTCTACGTAGGCAAAACCGACAAAACTGTTGTCCATAAAAAGATGACGGGGTACCGTATTTATCGCATTAAGAACGGATTCATCGCGGATGCCTTTGTTCCTGAGTTCATCAACCAGTTTTAATCTTAATCCCTTGTGTTTGAAGCTATCTTCCAATTGAGTGTATTTTAGGTATTGTGAAGACAAAATTACCATTCTCGCTGGGTTTTTCAACACCGGAAATCGTCATGATTTGCATTCACCGCTAAAAATGATTATAACCCTCAGGGTGATTCCATTTGGCCGTCAAAAAACAATATTATAAACAGATGAAATACCCATGAGACAATTATCACGCCAACCAAAAATGATTAGGTGGGTATTCCATCTGGCAATTAAAAATCAAATTATAAACAGATGAAAGTTGATAAATAAAAGAAATGTTAAGTACCGGGTCCCTTGCCAAAAAGCACAAAAAACTACATTTACGTCAATATGTTACACGGGGCCATACTATATCCTGGAGAACCAGACAATTTGTTTATCAACTCGATTCGTGCGATCAGAGGGGTAAAATGGGAGGTTTTTATCGCTACCGGAAGCAGAAAATTTTTCGGTTTAATTGACGAGATGTTTCCTCCGCATTGCAACTTAGTCACTATTTTAGATCCCGATTTCACCTCGTTCGGATATTTGTCGGGTCTGGTGAGGAAAGGATGTCATCTCTTTTTAACCGAGAATTTAAAGATGACCTCCGATGAGCGGATGAAACTTATCCAACTGGCCGAGGAGGGAAACACCTACATCCAAATAAGGAACGACCTGCTCTTTCATCCGTCGCTATCCTATGACAACAGAAGGGTCTCAGATTCAAAATTGATTGAAATTCATCATGTTTCGCCGGGAAAGCCCGGCACGCTTCAGGAAATGATGTATGCCAATCTGCTGATGATACTCAGAATTGTGGACGCTGAGCCATCCCGCATCAGCGTATGCTCCATCCCAAATTCGGGATACCAGCCGGACGTTGTAAACCTGCACCTCAATTTCAACAATGGATCGGCAGCATCGCTGACCCTCTCCTTTGTTGGTGATAAAAAAGAACATTTTCTGTCCATCCATTCTGCCAGCGGGGTGGCGAAATACGACTTTAAAGGAAACGAACAGCTCCCGTCCGATTTTAGCAAAGGGATTAAAAACACGAAAACAAATAATAGCCATCTGCTTTTTCAACAAATAGCCAACTTTGCAGAATGTATTTCAAGGAAAAGTTGTCACAAATTTGGCTTAAATGAGGAGACAAAGACCTATCGTCTGATCGAAAAGATTAACCAAAAGCTGGAGTTCAGCTCTGTTTTGATCTAATGTTACTTTACTGCAGTGCAGGAAACAATATCATATCAAACCTAAATCTATCTCGCACACAATGTACTCTATCAGGCGGTCTTCCAATACCGGGTCGTATTGCGCTTTGAGATCGTGCCCGAACAACTTAGCCACCGACTGCCAGAAAAAAGCGGATAGCCCGCCTTTGAACTCTTTGATAATTTCGTAGGAGGAGTTACCGGTTTCCCTGTCCAGGAGCTTTATCAAAATGCGGCCTTCGGAGACTTTCATGGTCCTTAACTCACCTTCATACTCTTTAAACAACTCTTTCTCAACACTTTTCACATAATCCTTGCGCTCTCTTGCCGTCTTAAAAGAGGCATAGACCCTGTTGTATTCTTTCAATTTAATCGCAGCAACCTTCGCAATCGGATAAACCTTCTTGACTTTATATTCCAACAGGGTATATTGTCTCAACTGCCTGGGTGACATGTCTTTTTTGTCCGGTAAGATATCAATTGGTTTGAGGTTAATGTGTATAACGGAATCGTCAGGGAGTGTAACGGAAGTTTCTCCTTTTCCGGTCGTCTCCGCCTTCGTCTGCGCAACAGCCAGCACCGGAGCTATCAGGAAAAAAAACAAAGTACACCATTTACCCATTGCAATCCTCATATGCCGCAAATTTAATAAAGGAAACAGCGATAAAGCAAATTTCTCTGACCAATAATCGCTGTTTAACATTCTTTACCTGTCCATTATTCAATATCTTTGTTTTGAAAAATAGAAATTAACATGATTTTACCCATTTAGGTTCCAATTCCGTCTAGTTAAGAATATTGATTAAATCCCCTTTGGGTCCTTCGCGGGAAACTTTGAGCACTTTGTGGTAAGATTCAAACACTTAACCACCAAGGTCTCGAAGGATAGCACAAAGGAAACGCCAAGAATTTCGATGACTAAGCGACATTGATTTAGCTTCTGTCCATAATGTCAACCGTTTACAGACAGACTCTATTTAACTGGGAAACAAAAATTTAATATGAACAAATTCAACGTAAATGTCAATTCCGAGATTGGCGAGCTGGAAGGGGTAATTCTTCACACACCCGGATCGGAAGTCGAAAATATGACCCCGGAAAATGCGGAGAGGGCGCTCTACAGCGATATTCTCAACCTTTCTGTGGCTTCCAAAGAGTATTTCGAGCTGAAAGAGGTATTAAATAAGGTGACCAATACCTACGAAATAAAGCAGCTTTTAACCGAGACCCTTAAGAACAATGTATCCAAAGAAGCGTTGGTCCGCAACGTCTGTGAACACGAAGGCGCCTACGACGAATTGGACTTGCTGCTCAACATGCCCCCCGATATTTTGGCAAAACAGCTGATAGAAGGGGTCGTTCTAAAACGCGATAACCTCACCAAATTCCTGAGCAACGAACGTTATTCCATGCGCCCGCTCCACAACTTCCTTTTCACCCGCGACTCCGCTATCTCCTTCTGGAACGAGGTACTCATCGGCAAAATGGCCAGCAAAGTAAGGGAACGGGAGTCGTTGATCATGGAAACCATTTTTCGCGACCATCCCTCCTTCGGGGTCAGCACCGTCAACCCGGAACGGGTGGCCGGGGGCAGAAACGCCTTTCGGAATGCCACCATCGAAGGGGGCGACGTAGAGATCGCCAATGAAAATATTATCCTGGTAGGCAGCGGGGCAAGGACCTCCACCGAAGGGATTGACCTGCTGACGGAGATCATCAAAGAGAAAAAGGAAGGCACCAAACACCTGATCGTTCAGGAGTTGCCCCGGAAGCCCGAATCGTTCATCCACCTCGATATGACCTTCACCTTTCTGGATAAGAATGCCTGCATGG
This sequence comes from Bacteroidota bacterium, assembly GCA_023488865.1. Taxonomy (GTDB): domain Bacteria; phylum Bacteroidota; class Bacteroidia; order Bacteroidales; family Prolixibacteraceae; genus CAINVV01. The sequence goes on from JAMDDG010000134.1 coordinate 4,901, forward strand.
TGTACGAGCCGCTGATCTTAAAAAAGACCAAATACCACACCATCAAGATTACCATCGACAACGGAAAAGTAACCTCAATTAAGGAGGAAACCAGTCTGCTGAAAGCGCTGGAACGTTGCGGCATGGAGCTTACGCCCATCAACTGCGGCGGTCACGGTGATCCGTGGATCATGGAGCGGGAGCAGTGGCACAGCGGCGCCAACTTCTTCGCCATCGCCCCCGGGAAGGTGATCGGGTACGAAAGGAATGAAAAGACGCTGGAAGAGATGAACAATAATGGTTTCGAGATCGTCAAAGCCATGGATGTGATTGAAAACCGCGTTAAGATTGAGGATTACCAGCGCGCCGTGATTACCATCGCCGGCTCCGAACTGGCCCGTGGCGGCGGGGGCGCCAGGTGCATGACCATGCCGGTAAAACGAAAAAATGTAAGCTGGTAACCCGTATGAGAAAGCTCGAAAACAGTGAACTCTCCAGGCCCAGCGCCGAAGAATTTCAAAAGATCGCCAAGCTGCCCATCACGGTAGTGTTGGATAATATCCGGAGCAGCCACAACATCGGCTCCGTGTTCCGTACCTCGGATGCACTGCTGACTGAGAAGATCTATCTCTGCGGAATCAGCGCTACCCCGCCCGATAAGGAGATCCGCAAAACAGCATTGGGCGCCGAAAACACCGTTCCCTGGGAATATCATGCTTCGACCCTTGAGGCCGTAGCCGGATTAAAGGAAAAAGGATATACCGTGATTGCCATCGAACAGGTCGAAAAGAGCATCAGTCTCCCGGATTACCTTCCGGTAGTAAACAGCAAACTGGCGCTCGTCTTTGGCAACGAAGTGAAAGGGGTGCAGCAGGAGGTGGTCGATCAATGCGATCTGGCTATCGAGATCCCCCAGTATGGCACCAAACACTCGTTTAATATCTCCGTAAGCGCGGGGATTGTGCTGTGGGATTTGTTCAACAAAATAAAAAGTCTTTAGCCCTGACAGGGTTTGAAACCCTGTCAGGGCTGGGGAGACGGTATCGCTGCCGCATTTTCCAATCGCGGACAGGTAAGATGCGGTTATCAACCGCAACACGGCGATTTGCCGGAAGCAATTTTTCGACCTAAAGCTCTGTAATTAAAGAATATTAAGTAAGTTTATCGTGCCTGTAACACGCAACAAACCTGCCTCTTTGCTTCCAAATTCGGTGTATCGGCGCATGTTTGTAGCGTGCATAAACAAGTATGGTGCATTTAAATGACGCATCAAATTATCAATTGAAGCCTTTAGAAATTAAAAATAAATACATAAATTTGTATCCGAATGAATACATATCCAGATGTACTTTATTGAGAAAACAGATGAGTTTGATAAATGGCTGAGGAAATTAAAAGATTTAAGAGCCAAAGCAATAATCTTGTTCCGGATTCAAAGAATTGAAAATGACGGACACTTTGGAGATTGCAAAGCCGTCAGTGATGGAGTTCATGAATTAAAAATAAACTACGCCAAAGGATACAGAATCTATTTCAAAGAAAAAGATGGAAAAATAATTATTCTACTTATTGGAGGAGACAAATCAACTCAACAAAAAGACATTGAAAAGGCAAAAGAGATTTTAAAAAAAATAGAAAAATAGAGATATGGAAACTACAAAATTCGACATAGCAGATTATTTAGATAGTAACGAAATGATTGCAGAATATCTCAATTCTGTTCTGGAGGAAGGAGATAATTCAGACGTTATTACAGCTATTGGACATATTGCAAAATCAATCGGAATGACAAAGATTGCTGAAGAGACAGGACTAAGTAGGCCAAGTTTATACAAAGCTTTATCTGAAGGTGCAAAACCCCAATTTGAGACAATAATGAAAGTGTTAAAAGCAATCGGTGGACAGGTTAGAATAAACCCGATAACTGCTTAAAAAACGCACCATAACCCTCGCTCCCGCGCGATTGTATCGCGTGGTGTTCCATTCTACCAAACAACAATGACATCGTCCAGCATACCCTAACTGCGAACCCTCTGTCGCGAGGAGGCACGGGCTCATAAGATCAGACTATAACAGATGATTGATAAAAATAGGAATTGACTTTTGTTCAACCACGCGATACAATCGCGCGGGAGCGGGGGCAGGCTATTTTTCGGTCTAAAGTTTTGGAAATTAAAGAATATTAGGTAAGTTTACTTTTGTATAACCGAAGAAAAACCGCCTTATCAGATCCAAAATTCAGCGCATAAGAGCATGTTTGTGGTGGAAATAAACGTTAATAGCCATTTAAAATGACCGCTATGATACAAGATTCAGAATTTTATAATACAGTTTCGAGAGATTCAATGAGTTGGATAGATAACTCCGAGAAACTCAAATTTTCTGCAGATTTAATTCAAAAAGAATTTCAGAAATTGATTAAGCCATTTTTAAATGGTCAAAGTGATTACACAAATGAAGAAGAAATAATAGCATTATGGAATTCATATTTTTTGCTCGTTGGATTTGCCTTAGAAAACTTAATAAAAGGGTTATCTGTTGAAAATCATAGAGAAGCGAAAGATTTCAACGTATCCGTCCTACCAACCCATCTTGACCTCTGATGGCTATGTTGTGAGTTTGGACGAAAAAAATGTTAGGGATTAAAGCTTGAGGTTCTGGGGTAACAAGTCCCCGATTTTATTGGCCGGATATTCCGGGATTATTTCCAATACCTTTTTGAGCCACTCATACGGATTCACGTTGTTCTTTTTGCAGGTGCCAAAGAATGAGTAGAA
>JAMDDG010000126.1 GCA_023488865.1 Bacteroidota bacterium
TGGCCCGCATATAATTTTACTAAATTTCAGTAAATATGGTTAATGGAAATAGTAATGATAATGTAGCGCTGGTAGATGTCCTGGATAAGGTTATTGAAAAGGGTGTGGTAATTAATGGGGATATTGTTATCAGGGTTGCCAATATAGACCTGGTCTATTTGGGATTAAGGCTTATTCTTACCTCTGTTTCAAAACTTGAGGAAGTCTCAGGCAAAAGTATTATTGGTAAAGAAAAAGAGGCAACACCTGAAGATATGGCCTATTTGCAGAAATTGCAGAGAGAAATAAGAAAAGCCGAAGAAAACATACCAAAAATCATCGATGCCAGTGACCCTAAAAAGACAGAGCAAGGGTTAGCCCGGTTAGTTTTAACCCTGCTTGAACTTATACGAAAGCTTATGGAAAAAGAAGCTTACAGGAGGGTAAAGAAAGGGACTCTTTCTTCGATAGAAATTCAGAAGTTGGGATTAAGCCTTAAGGCAGTACAGAAGAAGATAAAAGAAGTTCAGGCAATCTTTGGTATTGACGATGAGGACCTGAATATAGATTTAGGCCCTTTGGGAAATTTGATGTAATAAATTAATACAGAAGGGAGAATATCATGTCAGAACAAATGATGCATTCAACTCAATCGTCAAGCCTTGCTGATATCCTGGAGAAGGTATTGGACAAAGGGATTGTCATAGCCGGAGATATCCAGATTAAAATTGCCGATGTCGAGCTTTTAACTATAAAAATAAGGTTATTGGTTTGCTCTGTTGATAAGGCGATGGAAATGGGGATAAACTGGTGGCAGACAGATTCCTTCCTGTGTTCAAAAGAACTAGAGGCGGAGAAAGAGCAGAAGATCATAGACCTTGAAAAGGAAATTTCGCTACTAAAAGCAGAGGTGTAAGATGGAAATAAAGGAGTTGGCAATAATTGCGAAAAGGGAGTTGGAAGAACTCACGGGATTCACTTCTCCCAATGTAATAGGAATAGGCCGAAGAGAGGACATTTGGTGCATTACCATAGAAATTTTAGAAAAACCTTCTGAAGCAGCTAATCTCGAGATACTTGGAGTTTATGAGGTAAAACTCGATACTTCCGGAGGTTTCCTTGGCTTTGAAAGAACAAAGATGAGAAAGCGAGGCGATATTCATGGATGAAGGATCTTTTTGGATGCTTTAACAAGAACATGAGACTTTAAGCAAAACCAATTGATCGTTTAATGAGAACACTTATCTATATACCAATCATTCATTCGGGAGCTGATATGGGATCCATGGCAAAGGAGCTAACCAGAAAAGGTATCGATGAATTTGGAATTGAATTTTGGGAAAATCATGTTGATACGGTTAACAAATACTGGGAAATAATTGGCCAAAGTTGCGATGCAATTGATTTTGGTGACAAAGTTGTGAAAATATACCAGGATGGAATGGTTGTCGATGGAGAAATAGCATTAAAAATAATGGAAGATAGCGTAAAGGCAGGAAGTAGAAATTATGAAATTATTTCAAAACTGGTCAAACGCGGCGCTATTATAATCCGAACCGAAGAACTTTCATTGGTTAAAAAAGAATTGGAAATGCTTAAGTCAATACCCTCTTCGGGAGCTTTAATCACGAAGCTGATAATGATTTTCTGGTTTAAGATTATCAGGTCCAAATTGCTAAATCAGCGGGACAAGTTCATAGCAGACCGGATCGCTGAAACGCTTGCCATGAACGAAATCGGCATCATATTTCTTGGGGCTTATCATGATATATTAAAAAAACTACCAAAAGATATCGTAATAAGAGAACTAAAAGAAATCAGTAAAGTAAGGGAATATCAAAAGCTGCTTCCATTCCACATCAAAAAGGAACAACGTTTTTTAGAACTTTCCCATTACCTGATAGACCCTGTTAAGTAGCTATGCCCCAAACCGGTACCCTATCCCTGACTCCGTATTGAGCAACTTTGGTTTTGCAGGATTGTCTTCAATTTTTTTTCTTAATTGGGCCATGAAGACCCTTAAATATTGGGTTTGTTCCATATATCCCATTCCCCACACCTCTTTTAAAATAAAATGATGCGTCAATACCCTGCCTTCGTTTTTTGCAAGCAGGGCCAGCAGGGAAAATTCAGTTGAGGTCAGTTTAACAATTTCATTGTTTTTTTTCACTACATGGCTTGCCAAATCTATAGTCAGTGAACCAAAAGTTAAGCAGGGATCATCTGATGAATCAAGACTTTGCCGGATAGCGACCCTTATGCGTGCCAATAATTCGCCGGTCCTGAACGGCTTGGTCAGGTAATCGTTGGCGCCATTATCCAGCGCTTTGATAATGTCTTCTTCCGAATTTCGGACAGAAAGGATGATGATAGGCTTTTGATACCATTGACGGAGTTTTTTTAATATTTCCAGCCCGTCAGCATCGGGAAGTCCCAAATCGAGGATGATGAGTACAGGATGTACCGTAGCTGCATGAATAAGTCCTTCTTTGCCATCCGAGGCTTCAGAAATTTTATACCCGCTGGCCGAGAGTGTAATTTCGAGCAAACGTCTGATCTGCACCTCATCATCAATAATCAGTATGGTATCTGAATTTGCCATCAATTTTCAATCTTGCTATTTTCGTTTATGTCCGCTGTATGAACGGGGATGCTGATGTTGAATTTTGCCCCCCCGTTTTCCCTGTTATCAGCAATAATTGTGCCTTCGTGCGCCACAACAAAACCCTTCACGATAGAAAGGCCCAGACCCGTACCCCCGGTTTTGGCCTCTTTACCGCGGTAAAATTTGTCAAAGACATGATTTAATTCTGTGGCAGGGAAGCCAGGCCCTTCGTCTTCAACCTGAATATGAAGGAAACCATCCCCATAAAATATTTTCAGTCCGATATTGCTTCCGGTGGGGGCGTTTTGGGTTGCATTCAGGAGCAGGTTATGCAACACCTGTTCCATTAGTCCAAAGTCAATCTGAACCAAAGGCATATCTGCCGGAATCTCGGTTACCAACCTGAATGGCTTTAATTCAGGAAGAAGCGTTTCAGTTACTTTGTTGGCCAGGTCATTAACATCGCACCAGTCGGGACGGGGAGTAATGTGCCCCGATTCGAGCCGCGACATGTTCAATAGGTTTTCTATCAATTGGTTGAGTCGTATTGAGGCAATGCTGATCTCTTTATAGAGTTTTTGCCGGGTTTCCTCCGGGTAATTCTGGGACAAGAGGGTATCCGATGCTCCCAGTATAGTGGCCACCGGGATTCGTAACTCGTGCGAAATGGAGTTAAACAGCGTTTTATACAATTTTTCCGACTCGCTCAGGACGTAAGTGTTTTTGGTTGCATCCCGAAGAAACTCCCGCTCATATTTACCTGAAATCTGTGCGCGAAATGCTTCCCAGAATTGTTCTTCCCCTTCCGTGAAGATCCTCTGGTGTTCGACGGCAATAACACCCATGTTCCCGCTGTCTCCTGTCAGCGGATAAAAAGTATATGTTCCGTAGGGAAGTGTATTGGTATGTTTTCCTGCCTGTACGGAGTTTTTAAAAACCCAGTCAGCGACCTCCAAATCTTTTTCAGTCAACTTTAATCCGCTTCCCTCCTGCAACCTCTTGTCCAGTTGATTAAAATCTGTTTTTAGGATGATGGCTGAATCAAGCCCGAAATATTTGTTGATATATTTAGCTGCAATCAATGATACATCATGGACACGAGGTGCCGTATTCAATTCTTTGGTCAGTTGATAAAGAGCCTGCGTTCGTTCTTCACGTATCCTGATTTTCTTTTCCTGGCGACGCACCCTTGAGGTGAGGACCCCATTCAGTAAGGCTATCAGAAAAAACATGATCAGCATCAGTAAATCCTCAGGCTTGGCAATGTGCAAGGTAAACTGAGGAGGAATAAAAAAATAGTCCCAGATGAGCGCACTTGACGCTGCTGCAAGCAAAATAGGTCCTGGTCCGAAAAAAATAGCAAGTATGGAGACCAAAAACAATAACCCGAAGGAGACCATCTGATAGCCTATGAAATCTTTGATAAAGTAGCAGGAGATGGATGACATAACAACAAGAAAGGTCACGGTCAGATACTCCCGGACATTGGAAGTAAATGAAGGGGAAAAGACTTTTTCGCGGTAACACATGCCGAAGAAGATTTTCAGCTTGCCCCGTTTGTTCTGCTTTTCCTCCCCGATCATTGACGTAAGAAATTGATCGGGTTTTAACAGGCTCTCTTTCGTAGTCATCAATTATTCTTTGTGTTCTAATTTAGCGATTTTAACCTTATTTAACCTTAATAGGGAAAATTACGATAGGTATCCCGAATTTAAAGAATCTTTTCTGGATGGAGAAGAGAGTATGGTTGTGAAGCAGTTGCGACATGAAAAACGTTTTGGAAAACACCAGCTGTCCCCCAAAAAATGTTGGATTGGGAAGTAAGGGTATGAGCCTTTTTACAATCAGGTAAACTTCGCTCACGGGGTCGGTCCCTATCGTCCAGATGCTTTTGCCGTAGAACCCGAACTGGTTGACGATTTTCACATATTTACTTCCATCGTCTTTGACCGAACGTTTGAAATGATCCAGTTCTGCTGAACCCCGGTAGATTTTTGAGTTAATAACCCCCACCCGGATGAAAATAAAATTTTTATAAATACCGTTGAAACTCTCGTTGATCCTCAAAAAAGTGTAAAGACCTGTGCCACCAAACCCGGAGACCAATATGATCGCAGTTTTGGCATTGGGGTCGTATTTTACAGAGGCAGGCTCGTGGTGAGAGTCATACCCGGGGAGGTGTGAAAGCGTTTCCTGCATGTCAGACAGGGCATTTTGTCTCACTTTATTTAGACGCACGGCTGTTTTAAAGTAGTGACGTTTGATTTGAATTGCCAAAATGATGAAAAGGCCGGTGATCAGCAAGGTAATCCAGCCTCCTTCCCCAAACTTAATAACGGTAACGGAAATCAGGATAAAGAAGGTTAATACAAAGCCAATGCCGTTTACCGATAATTTTCTTTTCCAGTGCTCCAGTTTGCCCCGCTCTATCCACCAGTGTTTGACCATGCCAAGCTGGGAAATGGAAAAGGTGATAAACACATTGATACTGTAAAGTACTACCAGGAGTTGAACGGAACCTTTGGAGAGGGCCATCATTACAATGGCCGAAATGCCCATCAGCAGTACTCCGTTCATGGTAACTAAGCGGTCGCTGAGGGAGGCAAATTTTTTGGGGAACCATTTGTCAATGGCCATATTGGCCATGATTCTCGGACCGTCTATAAATCCGGTTTGTGCAGCGACAAATAAAAGCGCGGCCTCAGAAATAAGCGTTGTCAAGATAAAACCCTTCGACCAAAATGGATCCCACTTGGCCGTGACACTGTCGAACAGAACGGCATTGAGTGTTTTCGTTGGGCTAATTTGCACACTGTAAAGCGCATAGGCGATCATCAGTCCCATTACAATAAAGGAGAGTGAAGTTGCCATCAGTAACATGGTCCTTTTGGCCGTTTTTACCCTTGGCTCCCGGAGAATGGGCATCCCGTTGCTAACCGCTTCGATTCCGGTAAAGGTACCGGCCCCCATACTGTATGCCTTTAGAATGATAAACAGGGTACCCCAAAGGCCTAACTGACTAATTGAAGCATGTAGCTGGCTGGACGTTTCAACCGATACGGTCTCAAAATCATTGGCTTTGATGACAATTGCATAAATAATTACAAAGACGTGCGAAACGATGAAAACTACAAAAATCGGTGTCAGCGATAGCACCGATTCTTTAACTCCACGCAGGTTTAACAAAATAAGCAGGCACACCCCCACGATAGCCACCCCCAGTTTGTAGGAGTGCATCGTTTCGGGGAAAAAACTGAAAAGTGCGTCGGTGCCGCTGGATACAGAGATCGTAATCGTCAGGACATAGTCAATAATCAGGGCGCAACCGGAGATCATTCCGATGGTTGGAGATAAAAGTTTGCTCCCTACCAGGTAACCACCGCCGCCTTGCGGGAAAAGTTTGATGATTTGGCTGTAGCTCGAACTGATGATAAAGATGGTAAACACAGTTCCCATTGCAACGAAAATAGCCAGCATGGGATGTCCCTGCAAATTTCGAAAAGCTTCTTCAGGTCCGTAACAGGAGGAGGAAATACCGTCGGCCCCAAGCCCAATCCAGGCAAAAAAAGCGACTAAGGAGAGTTTGTGGAAAATGGATTTGTCTTGCAGGGTCTTTGCCCTGCCTATGAAAATGTTCTTAAATCTTTTTAAGAACGGAAAACTTTCTTCGTCTTCGGCCATACTTTTAAATCGACTCTTAATTTTTCTTGCAAATGAAAGTATCATTTCATAAGATTATTATCAAGAATGAAAAGGAAAGTATAAAGATTTTATAAAGATAATAAGATCAACGGGGAAAGTATGATTTTCAATTTTGGATTTTGGATTTTGGATTTTGGATTTTGGATTTTGGATTTCGCGCTTGAGCGGGAAATTTCAACTGAATTTACGATAATTGAAAATTAAGTTGGGTAATTATAAATTTTGATTTTTTATGTTTACATTTGTACAAAGCCAAACAAAGTTAACCTCTTAATTTTCAATTTAAAAATGCTAAAATCATGGAACCGTTAGTCATTGTTGGAATTGCCATTTTTGTTCTTTTTTTGTTTTCCGGTATCCGTATCGTCAGGCCGACCCACCGCGCCCTGGTTGAGCGACTTGGAAAGTACCACCATTTTGCTTCCTTCGGGTTCAACTGGATCATTCCCGGAATCGACCGGATGTTTATTATCAACATCACCGAAAAGATGATCAATGCCGAACCTCAGGAGATCATCACCAACGACAACCTGAATGCCCGGGTAGATGCCCAGGTTTATTTCAAAATCAAATCGGATGAACAGAGTGTGAAAAACTCTCAGTACAACGTGAACAGTATTGAATATCAGATCGTAAACTTAGCCAGAACGACTTTGCGGAACATCATTGGCACCATGACACTTAAATCGGCCAACAGTGAACGGGGCAAGATCAACAAGGAGTTGCATGCTACCCTGCTGGAAGAAACCCGGAATTGGGGGATCGAAATTGTTCGGACAGAACTTAAAGAAATTGATCCCCCGAAAGATGTTCAGGAGACCATGAACAAGATTGTAAAGGCCGAGAATGAAAAAATTGCAGCCATCGACTATGCCACCGCCACCGAAACCAAGGCTGACGGGGAGAAAAGGGCCGAGATCCGGCGTGCCGAAGGGATCAAGCAGGCTGCCATTTTACGTGCCGAAGGGGAAGCGCAGGCCATCCAACTGGTAAATGAAGCGGCTGAGAAATACTTCGTTGGAAATGCCCAGATGCTCCGCAGGATACAAGCCATGGAAACCTCCCTGAAAGACAACTCGAAGATTGTGGTACCCACCGGATCAGACCTGGTCAATGTGATGGGGGAGATGGGCGGCGTTATCCCACTCAAAGAGAAAATCCAATAATTTGAAAATGTGGAAATGTGGAAATTTAATTTGAAAATTGGGAAATGTGAAAATGTGAAAATTATTCCAACATTTGAACGTGGCGATCATTTACACATTTTCAAATTATTAAAAAGTTTTTATATTTGCACCCGCAATCCCA
>JAMDDG010000102.1 GCA_023488865.1 Bacteroidota bacterium
CGGGGTATCCGGATCAGGGCGATGGGAATAGAAAATGTCGACATAATCGATCCGCATCCGTTTCAGGCTCTGGTCCAGACTGGAGAGCAGGTATTTACGGGATCCCCATTCCCCGTATGGGCCGGGCCACATCAGGTAACCGGCTTTGGTTGAGATGACAAGCTCATCCCGGTAGGGTTTGAAATCTTTTTGGTAGATCATCCCAAAATTTTCCTCGGCTGAACCCGGAGGAGGGCCATAATTGTTGGCCAGATCAAAATGGGTGATGCCGTTGTCGAAGGCCGTTCGCAGCATACTCCTGCCCGTTTCAAAATAATCGACGCCACCAAAATTGTGCCAGAGGCCCAGCGAGAGCACGGGCAGTTTTAACCCGCTACGACCGCAGCGGCGGTATTCGCATTGGTCGTTGTAACGATCCGGGGAGGGTAAATATTCCATTTTGTATTGTTTATAGCTTTTACGTAAAATTAAAAAAATTGACGGTAAAACCATCTTTGCTTGTCCAAAAGAGATACAAAGATAAAAATTAAGGACCAAAGTGGCTTATGTCATTTACCTGAAATCATTAAAAACCAATATCTAAGGAAGAAATTGCAGAATCGGTATGGTTAAGGAGGAATAATTTTTATATTTGCTTAGACTTTTGAAGAGAATTGTATCAGATTAATAAACATTAACTTTAAATCAATGGAACAAAAACAGAACGGCAACCTTCGCCTTGGCATGACCTTCATGGCATCCATCTTTTTTATTTTCGGGTTTATCACCAATTTTAACATCGCCATGAAAGATCAGGTGCAAATGGCTTTTGCCCTGACAAACTTTGAGGCCCAATTGGTTAATTTTTCATTTTTTATAGCTTACGCCGTTTTTAGTTTCCTTTGCGGGTATATTATTAAAAGAATTGGGTACAAGAATGGTGTTATCGCAGGACTTGCACTGGTAGCAATAGGAAGTTACATGTTTTTCCCGGCCGTAGCTGCACTTTCTTACCCGCTGTTCCTGATGGCCGTTTTTGTGATGGCTACCGGCGTTGTATTCCTTCAGACTGCAGCCAATCCATACGTTGCAGCGTTAGGCCCGCAAGAAACAGCTCCCGCCCGTTTGAACCTCGTACAAGCATTGAACGGAGTAGCCTGTACCATTGCCCCTTTCCTCGCAGGAATCTTGGTCCTTGCTCCGGCCGTATTGGCAATTAAAGGCGGAGCATCACCCGCCGATGCCGCCAAATTTGTTCAAATGCCTTTTGTGGTTATCGGAACGATCGTTGTTTTAATCGCTTTAGGTATCACTTTCATCAAACTGCCTGAACTCAAAGGGGATTCTTCTATCTCTTCCTCATCGGTATTTAAAAAACCACAGGTTTGGCTCGGCGCTTTAGGCATCTTCTGTTACGTGGGAGCCGAAGTGGGAACCGCATCTCAAATAGCCCCTTATTTGAAAAGCAGCGACTTTGCTACCGATGTAGCCGTTAAGTTGTCTGCCATCTATTGGGGTGGTTCCATGATCGGACGTTTCTTCGGATCCATTCTTTTGAGCAACCTTAGCAATACAAAAAGATATCAGTATTCAATATTTGTAATGATTTTCGCCTTTTTTGTAGGTTGGTTCATTACCTCAGCATCGGTTACAGACGGTAAGTTTGTATTCACTTCAGACCCGATGAGCGGTTTGATCTTCCTGGGCATATCCATTGTTAACTTCTTCCTGATGATGCTTGGAAAAGGAAAAGCCAATGTAGCCCTGGGAATTTTTGGTAGTGTAAATATGCTCCTAATCCTGGCTGCCGTCATGTTCCCGGCCAACATCGGGATGTGGTGCTTACTATCTATCGGATTCTTCAACTCCATCCAGTTCCCGAATATTTTTGCCCTTGCAGTTAACGATTTGGATCCTTCCGAAATGCCTTTGGCTTCCGGAATCATCAATACTTTAATTGCCGGTGGCGCTATTATTCCTTTACTTATCGGGGCTTTTACCGACGCTTTCAGTGCACGCGGAGCCCTGTTAATCCCGATCCTATGTTATGCATACATCACTTTCTTTGCTTTAAAAGGAAGTAAAATCCGCTGATTCATAGCTCTATGAGACAAGTAGCCATTGGAATTGATATTGGAGGTACCAATACAGCAATCGGGGTCGTCGATCGGGAGGGGAACGTATTGTATGAAAAACAACCTCAGTTACCTACTCCCCAGAAAAGAGAAAACCCGTATGCCAAAATCGACAAGTCGGATGAGTTGTGCACCAACTACATTGCAGCACTTTCGGATGAAGTTCGGGTCGCCATCGAAACGGTCAAAAATATCAATCCTGACCTTCAGGTGATGGGTATTGGCATCGGGGCGCCCAATGCCAACTATTACCGTGGCACCATCGAGTTTGCAGCCAACCTGCCTTTTGTCGGGGTGGTTCAATTGGCTGACCTGCTTCAGGCAAAATTACCGGAGATTAATATCATCAAAGTCACCAACGATGCCAATGCAGCCGCCCTTGGAGAACTGATCTATGGAGGAGGCATCGGTATGCACAATTTTGTGATGATCACGCTTGGAACCGGTCTCGGTAGCGGGATTATCGTCAATGGCGATCTTGTTTACGGACAGGATGGCTTTGCCGGTGAATTGGGCCATGTCACCATTATCCCGGAAGGGCGTGCCTGCGGTTGTGGCGGAAAAGGCCACCTCGAAACTTATTGCTCGGCAACCGGCATCAAAAGAAGTGTGTTCGAAATGTTAGCCAAAAACAACAACAGCGAAAGTCTACTGGCCAATATCCCGTTTAACGACATGACTGCCAAAATGGTTTACGATGCCGCTGAAAAAGGAGATCCCATTGCATTGGAAGTATTTGAATATAGCGGCGAATTGCTGGGGCGCAGTCTGGCCGACACCGTTCACTATCTTAGTCCGGAAGCGATTTTTCTCTTCGGCGGAGCGGCTGCAGCCGGCGATTATATCTTTAAACCAACCAAAGAGAGTATGGAGCGCTATCTCTTACCGGTTTACCGCAACAAGGTGCAGATTCTTCCATCTAAATTAAAAGAAGGATCAGCGGCTATAGTCGGCGCCAGTGCGTTGGTTTGGAAAGAGCTGGACAAAATTAGTTCCTGAATGGTTGAGGTAGCTCCATCCTGAAATAAATAGAAATAATTAGAAATAGATTGTAATACATTGTAATTGATCGGAATAGATTGTAATAGATCGTTGCGGCAGTATCCCTTATTTCAACTTTATTTCTATTTATTTCCTTATTTCTAACTATTTTCCTACAATCCATATCCGGGATGAAACGCGTAATTATAGTTCGTCATGCCAAGACCATCCATCATGGTTATGATCAGGATTTTGACCGGACGTTGACTGATCGCGGGAAAGAGGATGCTGAAAGAATATGCCACGAATTACTTAATATCCAATTAGTTCCCGATCTGATTATCTCCAGTCCTGCAGTTAGGACTACTCAAACCACACGTATTTTTGCCGATTTATTTGGCTACCCTGCCGGGAATATCCGGTATGAAAAGAAGCTTTACTCCGGCATGCAGACTACAACCTTTATTCAAATGCTGCAAGAGTTGGATGACTTACACACTACCGTGATGGTGGTTGGGCACAATCCAACCGTCTATTATTTCATTGATTGTCTCCTGCCCGAATTTTCGCTGGATGTTCCGACCTGTTCAACCATTGTCCTGGAATTTGATATTGACGAATGGTCGAAGCTGGAGAGCCATTCCGGCAAAATGACACACCGCTGGATACCGGATTTACTGTAACGGCAAGATTCAGTAGTTGTCTCAATGGACTCAGCCCGTCAAATTCATTTATGGATGATTTATATCCTGTAAATTCTTAATTTTACATCAAACAATCAATCGAGTGAAAACAGAGAGTGATCTGATAAATGATCTTAAAATTGGAATGGCAAGTGCTTTCGACCAGTTATATGAAGCATATTGCCATAAGCTCTTTGGTTTTGCTTTTTCCATTTTGAAATCGAAAGTTGATGCAGAAGAAGTGGTCCAAAACACTTTTTTTAAAATCTGGGAGAAACGCAAAAGTATTGACAGCGATCATTCATTCAAATCATTTTTGTTTACCATTGCATACAATCTAACTGTTGATTTGCTCAGGGAAAGGCTTAAAGAAAAAAAATACCGTGAAAATATCCTGGATAAAGCAACTTCCAATTATAATTTGGAAGAATCAATTGAGTTTGGGGATTTATTGGAGCAGGTACAGAAAATCGTAGAGGAATTACCCCCCCGGAAACATGAAATTTATCAATTGAGCAGGATTGATCATCTCTCTTACAACGAAATAGCAGAAAAATTGAATATCTCAACCAAAACGGTGGAAAACAGCATTAATTATTCGATCAATTTTATAAAAAAACGTTTGGGAAAAGATTCTCTCCTTGTTTTACTTTTTACTGCTCTTTTCCTTCAATAAATTTCTTTTCAGCCATTTGTCAATCTGCAGAACAACTTTATTTCACCTTCTAATACCTGCACAGCAGAATTCCTGAAACGAACAGAAGCAGGCTTAGCAATACGCATCCACACAAAAAGGGAAAAACTTCATTTTATTTTTTGCGGGACTGGGGGTATTGCCTTTCTCCAACGTATTAACAATATGTCAGGAAATTTAACAAGTTTTGTTGTTTAGTTTTCAACATACAAATCATATCAATTCAAAATGCCCGGAACCGGAAAAACAGAGTCCCAGATTTCATTTTTATTCAATAAATACCTGAATGAAACTTGCTCCAACAGAGAGGCTAAGGAGATTATAGGTATTTTGGAAGATCGCGGGAACGATATTTTCTTAATGAACGAGGCAAGATCTTACTGGCAAAATATAAATACTGAATTTCCGAACGAGTGTAACCAGGTCGATAAAGATATAAAAATGGACCAGATACTCGATCGGCTCCATCACAGAATAAGATTGGATGAAGAAGAAAAATGGAGAAAACATTCTGTGCAGAAGAGATTTTTAACGCTTTTTTCAAAGGTTGCCGCAGTGCTGGTTCTTCCATTATTGATCTATTCCATTTACCTGACTTCAAAAACAGCAGTGACTTTGCCGAAGAGTGTATGGCAAACGATTAAAACGCCTGAGGGAATGCAAACAGATTTTTTGCTTCCAGACGGTTCGCACGTTTGGTTAAATTCGGGTTCAGTTTTTAAATACCCTACCCCTTTTGATAAAGATTTTCGCCAGGTGGAATTGACAGGGGAAGCTTATTTTGACGTGGAAAAAGATGCCCGTCATCCATTTTTGGTCCATGCAGGAAAAATGAATATTGAAGTGACGGGCACTCGTTTCAATGTAATCAATTACGATAATGAAGCATTTACCGAAATGATCCTTGAATCCGGAAGTGTTCGTCTGTTTTCAGGAAATTACTCAGATCACAGAACTGTTGCCAACATCAAGCCGGGAGAGCTCGCCTCTCTTGACACCGCAAATAACCTAATAACAATCAGCAAAGTTGATGTCAGTAAATATACAGCATGGAAAGAGGGAAAGTTAATCTTCAGGGATGATAAGATGGGTGAGGTCGTAAGAAAATTAAACAGATGGTTTAATGTAGAGATCATCCTGCAAAGCCCCGAACTGAAAGACTATGTTTATACTGCCACCTATAAAGATGAAACCCTCTCTCAAATTCTTGAACTATTAAAGATCTCAGCACCAATAAAATATAGCATAATTGAACGTGAAAGAATGCCCGATAACTCTTATACAAAACGAAAAATTTTTATTACCAAAAGAAATTGTAACTATTCAGTGATAAATATAACGAGTAATCCTCGAAAAACTATCAAAATCTGATTTTTGCACAATAGTTCTTTGACATTCTATAAATTGTTATAGCATTTTTTCTTGCATTATTTCGTTCCATTTGATTCTCGTGGAGGTATGTTTCTATTTTCAGGGGTTATTAACAAAAATGATTTTGTTAATTGATAACTAATGCTTTAAATGTTTGTTAAACTTAGAATGATTGTTGTACTTTGTCAATTATGACAAGGCAATTATCACTTGAAGACAAAATTGATGCTTTATTAAAGCGGGTTGATTATCTCGAGCATGAGGTTGTCCGTTTGACAGGCCGTCTTGCAAAATATGAAAATCCCAAAAACAGTAAAAACAGCAGCAAGCCTCCTTCCAGTGACTTCCCTAAATTACCAAAGACCCAAAGCTTGAGAGAGTCATCGGGAAAGAAGCCGGGAGGGCAAATCGGACATGAAGGGACAACCTTAAGGATGGTCGCAAACCCGGATATAATTGAAACACATTGTCCTTCTTTTTGCACTTGCTGTGGTGAAGATTTATCAACGATCCCTGCTATTTTCGTAGGTAAGCGACAAGTAATAGACACCCCACCCATAATACCTGTTGTGACCGAACATCAATTATTTAACAAGTGTTGCAAATGCGGCCATCTGAACCAATCGTCATTCCCCGTGGGTGTCAATACACCGGTAAGTTATGGGGAAAATGTTCAGGCATTGACTGCTTATCTAAGCACCAGACAATACCTGCCGGTCAAACGTTTGGCAGAGCTTCTTTCTAATCTGTTCGGCCTTTCGGTCAGCACGGGCGGTGTTGGCTACATTCTGACCAAAATGAAAACAAAAGCTTACGTTGCTTATGAAAGCATCAGGCAGAATGTGTTGAAGAATAAGGTTATAGGTGCCGATGAAACCGGAATAAGCATCAATGGTAAAAATCATTGGGCTTGGGCCTTTCAACATAACAAGGCTACCTTTATCTCGGTACACAAGAACAGAGGTTTCAATGCAATCAAAGAGATAATGCCCGAAGGGCTACAAAACAATATTTTGGTTACCGATTGTTGGTCTCCCTATTTCAAGACAGATGCAGCCATGCATCAACTTTGTACGGCACATTTGCTTAGAGAACTGACCCACTTCGAAGAAAAATACCTGAATGATACCTGGACAAGCCGAATGTCACATATTTTAACCAAAGCACTCGATTTGCGAAGGGATAACAAAGAAACAAAAGATAACGTGGAAGAGATACTCTCCTCGTTTTCGGAGTTGATTATTGAGCCACTTAACAAAGATATGAAAGACATGGTTGCCTTCCAGAAAAGGATGGTCAAATACTCAGACCATCTTTTTAACTTTCTTCTCAACAAAGATATTCCTTCGGACAACAACGGGTCAGAAAGGGCCATCCGGAATTTTAAGGTCAAACAAAAAATCAGTGGCTTTTTTAAATCCGATGAAGGGGCAAACATCTATGCTACCATCCGCTCGGTAATTGATACAGCTATTAAAAATGACCAGAACCCTTTCGAAATAATCCGACTCATCGCTCAATGTGAGGTCGCGACTGAATAGTTACAAATGTTCTTTGTTCAAAAGTAAAAGTATTTCTATTTACAAAAAAATGTTTGGTGTAGTAACAAATTTTTATGGGCCTCGTAATAGACTGTGAATGTTTATAATCATTCTAAATAATAGATATCATGAAAAATTTACTAT
The DNA here is from genome assembly GCA_023488865.1 of Bacteroidota bacterium. Lineage (GTDB taxonomy): Bacteria > Bacteroidota > Bacteroidia > Bacteroidales > Prolixibacteraceae > CAINVV01. The sequence continues at coordinate 7,529 of JAMDDG010000102.1, forward strand.
TCATTTTAATTTTACTCGTTATGGAAAGCACTGCATTTGCCCAGTTTAGTCAGGAACCATTGCCATATGCCTTCGAT
>JAMDDG010000210.1 GCA_023488865.1 Bacteroidota bacterium
GCTGCCTGCATCTTTTCCCAGATGGCATATCCATACGGTTTAATAACCATGCATCCGCGTACGGCTGAGTTTTCTGCCATATCAGCTTTGCTAACCAAATCGTTGTACCACTGTGAATAATTTTCCTTACTTTTGCAATCTAAACAGTACAGTAATACAAGCAAATATCATACCAAAACAGTAAAATGGCAAAAGAACTTACTTCAAAAGAGGAAAATTATTCACAGTGGTACAACGATTTGGTTAGCAAAGCTGATATGGCAGAAAACTCAGCCGTACGCGGATGCATGGTTATTAAACCGTATGGATATGCCATCTGGGAAAAGATGCAGGCAGCTTTGGATCAAATGTTTAAGGATACAGGTCACGAAAATGCCTATTTCCCGTTATTTATTCCAAAATCATTTTTTTCGAAAGAAGCCAGCCACGTGGAGGGTTTTGCCAAAGAATGTGCGGTTGTCACCCATTACAGGTTAAAAAACGATCCCAATGGGAATGGGATTATTGTAGATCCCGAAGCCAAACTGGAAGAAGAACTGATTGTCCGGCCAACCTCAGAAACAATTATCTGGAGTACCTACAAAAATTGGGTCCAATCCTACCGGGACCTTCCCATTTTAGTCAACCAGTGGGCCAACGTGGTCCGTTGGGAGATGCGTACCCGTATGTTTTTGCGTACATCCGAATTTTTGTGGCAGGAGGGTCATACTGCACACGAAACAAAAGAGGAGGCACTGGCTGAAACAGAGAAAATGATCAATGTGTACGCCGATTTTGTTGAAAACTACATGGCCGTCCCGGTTATCAAAGGAGCAAAATCGGAACACGAACGATTTGCCGGAGCGCTTGAAACCTATAGCATTGAGGCCTTAATGCAAGATGGAAAGGCCCTTCAATCTGGCACTTCGCATTTCCTCGGGCAAAACTTCGCCAAGGCATTTGAAGTACAATTCACCTCAAGGGAAGGAAAACTGGAGTATGTATGGGCCACCTCCTGGGGCGTTTCAACCCGGCTGATCGGAGCGTTGATCATGGCCCATTCCGACAACAACGGATTGGTCCTTCCTCCGAAATTAGCCCCTATTCAGGTTGTTATCGTTCCAATATACAAGAATTTTGATCAGTTAGCTCAAATATCTGAGAAAGTTAAAGTGCTGGTTGATAAATTAAAACACCGGGGTATCCGGGTGAAATATGATGATCGGGATTCCCAGCGACCGGGCTGGAAATTTGCCGAGTACGAGATGAAAGGGGTTCCCGTGCGCCTGGCCATTGGTCCCCGCGACCTCGAAAATGGCAGTGTCGAAGTGGCTCGCCGTGATACCCTGGAGAAAAAAGTGGAGCCATTGGAAGGGATCGACCAACGAATCGATGATTTACTGATTGAAATTCAAGCCAATATCTACCAAAAAGCCTATAAATTCAGGGAAGAGAATACGACCAAAGTGGATACTTACGAAGAATTCAAAACGTTGCTGAATACCAAACCCGGATTTATCCTGGCCCACTGGGACGGTACCCCTGAGACAGAAGCGATCATCAAAGAAGAGACAAAAGCGACCATCCGTTGCATCCCGTTCGACAGCGTGGAAGAGGAAGGAAAATGTATCTTAACGGGAAAACCGTCTAAACGAAGGGTACTCTTTGCATTATCCTATTAATTTATAAAAGCCCGCGAGGCAGGTGAACCATGGAAAATATTGTGGTTGAAAGGTTTCTGAAGTATGTAAGTTACAATACCCAATCTGACCCGGAAAGCTCCCTTTCCCCCAGTTCAGAAGGCCAGACCAAGTTTGGAAAGAGGCTGGCAGAAGAGTTGGTCCGTATCGGATTATCCGAGGTGGAAGTTGATTGGAACGGGTACGTTATGGCTACTTTACCTGCAAACATGGAACGCTCCGTTCCGGTTGTTGGCTTCATCGCCCACATGGATACCAGCCCCGACTGCTCCGGTAAGAATGTCCGTCCTCAATTGATAGAACCTTACCAGGGAGGTGACCTGATTTTGAATGAAGAGAAAAATATAGTCCTTTCCTCCCAACGTTTTCCTGAAATTTTACGATACAAAGGAGAGCGTTTGATCGTAACCGACGGAACGACGCTGCTGGGGGCTGACGACAAAGCCGGATTGGCTGAGATTGTTACTGCCATGGAATATCTTTTGGCACATCCCGAAATCAAACATGGCAAGATCAGGATTGCCTTCACTCCCGATGAAGAGATTGGCAGGGGGGCCGATCATTTTTATGTTCCCAAATTCGGGGCCGATTTTGCCTATACCATGGATGGAGGGGAACTGGGCGAATTGCAATATGAGAACTTCAATGCGGCATCAGCCCGTGTTGTCTTCCACGGGGTCAATGTTCATCCCGGATCGGCCAAAGATAAAATGAGAAATTCGATGTTGGTGGCGAACCGGTTTTTATCCGGCCTTCCCGGTAGGGAGGTGCCTGAACATACTGAGAATTACGAAGGTTTTTTTCATCTCACTAAATTTGAAGGCCGGGTAGACCGAACGGAGATCGAATTTATTATCCGTGATTTTGACCGACAGAGCTTTGAGGGGAGAAAATCCAGGATGGAAGAGATGGTTAAAAAGATAAACCTGGAACACGGGGAACCGGTTGCTGAAATTTCCATCAAAGATCAGTATTACAACATGAAAGAGAAGATCGACCCGCAGTTTTATATTGTTGAACTGGCCAAAGAGGCGATGATTTCCTGCAACATAGAACCGAAAATAGTCCCGGTGAGGGGAGGGACGGATGGTTCGCGTCTCTCCTACATGGGATTACCCTGCCCCAACATTTTTGGCGGCGGACACAATTTTCATGGTGAATTTGAATTTATCCCGACCAAATCAATGGAAAGCGCTTGCCGGGTCATTGTGGCTATCGCATCAAAAGTGACTGAATTATAGATAATTATAATTCTTATTTATTTAACGGATGGTTGAAAGATTGATCAACAACATCAAATCGCTTCACCTTTTTGCCCCAACAGATACCATATTGGTCGGGGTAAGTGGGGGTATTGATTCGGTTGTACTGATCGATCTGCTCGACTGTGCCGGATTGGCTTTCGCGGTAGCGCACTGCAATTTCAAATTGAGGGGGGCAGAGTCAGATCGGGATGAAACCTTCGTTGAAACGTTGGCGGCCAAATACGACAAACCCTATTTTTGCCGGATATTTGATACAATGACCGTCGCATCAGAAAGAGGTATTTCGATAGAGATGGCTGCCAGGGATTTACGTTATGAATGGTTCGAAGAAATCAGAAAAAACCACCACTACGATTGGATTGCAGTAGCCCATCACCGGGACGATCAGATCGAAACTTTTTTCCTAAACTTAGCAAGGGGCACCGGATTATCCGGCTTGACCGGTATGAAAGCCATCAACGGCAAAATAGCCAGGCCCCTTTTATTTGCCACCAGGCAAGAGATTGAAAGGTACGCTTATGAAAAACAGCTGGATTACCGGGAGGACAGTTCCAACATGCAGACCGATTTCCTGCGCAACAAAATCAGGCACTTAGTTTTACCGATGATGGAAGAGTTAAATCCCTCTTTCAGGGATGGATTACAGGAAACAATTGCGCATCTCCGGGATTCCTATGCTATTTACAATGAGGCAATAGAAAGGGCGTATGAGCGGGTTGTTCGTAAAAGGCCGGCCTCGGAAATGGAACTCTCGATCGCCGAATTGAAGCTGTTGAATCCGCTATCTACTTACCTTTATGAATTTTTAAAGCCTTTCCATTTTAACGGAGAAGTGGTGGATGAGATGGTAAAAGTCCTGGATGGTCAGCCGGGCAAACAATTTTTTTCGACGACCCACCGTGCCGTTTTGGACCGAGAGGTCATTCTTATCCAGAAACAGGCTGATCTATCCGCTAAAAGATATTACCTGGATGAGACCTGCGACAGGTTGAAGGTTCCGGTTAAACTTACCCTTACTACAAAACAAAGAACAGCATCCTTCAAATGGGACACTTCACCCAAAACAGCCATGATCGACCGGGATAAGCTACAATTTCCGCTTATCCTTCGCAAGTGGCAGAAAGGCGACTATTTTCAGCCTTTGGGGATGCAGGGGATGAAGAAGCTGAGCGATTTTTTCGTGGACGAAAAATTCAGTCTTCCCGACAAAGAAAATGTCTGGCTTTTGACCAATGGGGAGGAGATTGTCTGGATTATCGGGATCCGGCTGGACGACCGGTACAAAATAACGCCTAATACCATCAACGTGCTGGTTTTAAGCCTTGAATAGTTATGCTGTTGGCTTTTTATTTCTAAACGAAGAGATGAGGTCTCCCACAAGCCAGCCCATTAACATTCCATAACCTGTCATAGAATACCAATGAGATTTTATTGGGCAAGATCCCGTACTACAGCCCACAAACCTCCAGTACAGGAATCCGCTTAAACCACCGAGCACCAAAAATATTACACTGATTCGTCTTTTTTTAATCCAGTCGGCCATAATTTTTTTTACAAAGGAAAGAAAATATTCAGAAAACTACATGTGTTAAGAATGTAGAAATATGGAAATGTGGAAATGTGGAAATGTGGAAATGTGAAAATTAGCAGCTTGGAATTCAGTTCTTTAATCAGGGATTACGAGAGCTGAACGCAATTCTGAGGCAACCATATCCCCTTTCAGCAAGCGTACAATTTCGAGCGAAAAATCGAGTGCGGTACCCACACCTCTGCCGGTTATGATATGTTCATCAACGACAAATGGGGAGGATAAAACAGTCGCTCCGGTTAAATGTTGTTCAAAACCAGGGTAACAGACTGCTTTTTTCCCTTTCAGGAATCCCAACGACCCCAATATCATCGGAGCGGCACAAATTGCTCCTATTCTTTTTTTCCCTGAGTTGAATTTTATCAATTGTTCGGTAAGGCCGGCATGTTTCATGAGATTGGAAGTACCAGGCATTCCTCCGGGCAGGAGGATCATGGATGCATTGGCATAATCGGTCGCTTCGAACAACTGGTCAGCCTCAATCGGGATTTGGTGGGCGCCTGTAACTTTACGCTCCCCGGTAACGGAAACAGTGATAACATCCAATTCCGCGCGGCGGAGAACATCTACAATTGTAATTGCTTCGGTTTCTTCAAAACCAGTGGCTAAGTGGAGTAAAAGTGTCTTTTTCATTAGATTGCGGTGAGGCGGGCAATATACTTGTCGACCAAACGACCTTCGTTGCTATCGCCGTATTTATCTTTAATTGACTGATAGATTGAAAGCGCTTTCTCCTTGTTGCCCATCATCTCATACATTCTGCCTTCTTTCAAAAGATAGATCGGAGTGGTAAAGCTGTTCGTTTTCATATCAGCTGCTTCGGTATAGTATTTGAGTGCTTTTTCCTTGTTGCCCAATTCAGCGTAGGCATCACCGATTGCACCGGTGGCAACGGGTTTTAAGAGCAAATCATCGGTTTTAAAATCTTCGAGATAGCTGACGGCCTCTTTGAATTTTCCAAGATGGAGGTAGGAGATGCCGGCATAGTACTTGGCCAGATTTCCGACGGGAGTACGGCCATAATTGTCGATGATATCTAAAACCCCGGGATAATTGCCATCGCCATTTAGCGCCAGATTGAAAGAGTCTTTTTCAAAATATTGTTCGGCAGTATAAATTTGTTCCTTTGCTTTGGCTTCGTGCGGAATGGTGTAAAAACGGTGGGTGGCAAGCAGCAAAAGGGCAACCACAACAGCCGCACCAAAAACGACGGAGATCAACTTCGCATTTTTCTCAAAAAACAGTTCAGCCGAAGTCAATGCGTGTTCTACTTCTTTCAGATTTTCATTGGCCAGTGTCTTCTTCTCTTTGCTCATAACTTATGGTTCACTTAAATGATGCTTTTTTGTATGCGAGTGCAAAAATAATTGTTTTTAACAAACGAGCGCAACAATTTGGAAAATATACACCGGTTATTTTTGGTTTTCAACCCGCAAGGAAGAGGTACGTTAGTTTTTTGTTTGCAATTTAGCATAGCGCTCGAAGAAAATGCATGATTAAAAAAGTTTAGATTTGTGTTCAAAATCGGGTTATCATGTTTATCAGGGAGCTTTCTGTTTTAAACTATAAGAATTTTGGAGAGGTCACCTTTAGTTTCTCCAAGAAGCTAAACTGTTTCATCGGGAACAACGGTGTAGGTAAAACCAACCTGCTGGATGCCATTTATTATCTCTCTTTCTGCAAAAGTTATTTTAATAATCCCGATTCCCAAAATATTCATCACTCGGAAGATTTTTTTGCCCTTCAGGGAAAATATGCTTTGAAAGGTGTTGTGGAGGAGATTCACTGTGGCTATAAAAATGGTCAAAAGAAAAAAATCCGTAGAAACAAAAAAGAATACGAGCGGTTCTCTGACCACATCGGTTTACTGCCGTTGGTGATGATTTCGCCTGCCGATTCTGTATTGATCCAGGGTGGGAGCGAAGAACGCCGCCGATTCATGGACAGTGTCATTTCGCAGTACGACCGCACCTACCTTGATTGGTTGGTCAGGTATAACAGGGTTTTGTTGCAGCGGAATATCCTGTTAAAAAATTATGCCAACCAACCGGCCATCGACCCTGATATCTTTGCTATCTGGGATGAGCAACTGGTACAATTGGGCCAAAAAATTCACTCGAAAAGAGATAGTTTTCTGCAAGAACTGCTTCCTGTCTTCCAGAAATATTATACATTGATCTCCGGAGGGAATGAGGTTGTTTCTTTGGAATATGGTTCCCAGCTCAACGAAGGGGATTTTGCCGTTCAATTGAAAGACTCCTTTGCCAAAGACCGGATCGTCCAGTTTACAACGACCGGGGTTCACAAGGATGATCTGGAATTAAAGCTGGATGGTTATCCTATCAAACGGCTTGGTTCCCAGGGACAAAACAAAACCTATCTGATCGCCCTTAAATTTGCACAGTTCGATTTTATCCGATCATTGAACGGCATCAAGCCCATCCTGTTGCTGGACGATATCTTCGACAAGCTTGATGGCGAAAGGGTAGAAGAGATTGTCAAACTGGTGTCTGACGATCATTTTGGTCAAATCTTCATCACGGATACCAACCGCGAACACCTCGACGGGATTTTGCGGGAAGCCGGCGGGGATGATTTTAGGATCTTTATCGTGGACAAAGGGTCCATCAGCAATATAATTGAAAAACAATGAGAAGAAGTGAAATCCATTCTTTGGGCAGCGCTATCAAAAGCTTTCTGAAAGAGTCGAAATTTGACCGCAAGCTGGCAGAAGTGGATGCCGTCAGCTCGTGGGAGGCAATTATCGGGAAACCCATTGCCCGGGCCACTTCCAATATTTATATCCAGAATGAGACGTTGCATGTCCACCTCAACTCCTCCATCGTTCGAAACGAGCTTTTCATGATGCGCAACGACATTATCCGGGCTGTGAACGAACATGCCGGAAGGGTAATTGTAAAGGCGATTGTGCTGAAATAACCAGGAGTTGGTTTGAAATGTTTGAAAAGTTTGAAGGGTTTGAGAGTTCCGGTCCCAGTGTGGAGGTGAAGGGTAGATTGAGAGGATTTAAGACCACCGCGACACGTCAAATAGTAC
>JAMDDG010000245.1 GCA_023488865.1 Bacteroidota bacterium
AAACGATCCACAACCTGAATGTAACCGGAGGAAATGATAAAACGACTTATTATGTTGGACTCGGTTACCAGTACCAGGATGGTTTTTTTAAATCCAGTGACTTGAACTATAGTAAATACAACATCCGTTCGAACATTTCCACGAAGATTACAGATCGTCTTACTTTCGATATGAACATAAATATGGTGATGGATGAACAAGATCGTCCGTACGTAGATTCCTGGTGGATTATCCGCGGTTTTTGGAGACAAGGCCCTCAAATCCCTGCTTATGCCAACAACGATCCAACCAAACCTTACCATGGTTTGATCGAAGGTGACAATCCGATCTCTTTTATGAACAAAGATATCAGCGGATACAAAAAATACAACAATAAATGGATTCAGCCTGCAGCCAGCCTGAAATATGAAATTCCCGGGGTGAAAGGTTTGTTTGTGAAAAGTTTGTTCAGCTACGACTATTATGTGTCAAGCGCGAACCTTTTCCAACAACAGTACAACCAGTACAGGTATGATGACGCTTCAGCTACCTTTTCAACATTTACCCGTCAATCACCAAGTACAGTAAGAAGGGAATCTTATTTCAGAACACAAATTTTGTCCCAAACCTCTTTGAATTACGATGGCACGTTCAATAAGCACAAGGTGGGAGGTCTTCTTCTTTGGGAAGCACAAAAAAGAACCAGCGATAACTTTGCCGCCCAAAGAAACCTGGTCCTTCCATTACCTTATCTTTTTGCAGGTGTTGCCGATGGACAACTGGCTACAATGGACTCCGGCTCAGGCGGCCTCTACCAGTACTCAAACCTTGCCCTGGCAGGAAGGTTCAACTACGCTTACGACAATAAATATTTGGCTGAAATTTTGTTCCGTTATGACGGATCATCCAAATTTGCCAACGGTTATCAATGGGGCCTCTTCCCTGCTGTTTCCTTAGGATGGCGTGTGTCTGATGAGAACTTTTTCAAGAATTTCTCCCAGTTATCATTCATTAACCAACTGAAAATTCGTGCATCATACGGTAAAACCGGAGATGACGGAGCGTCAAGCTATCAATTTGTTTCAGGGTATAACTACCCAACCAGGACAGACAACAGAAACTTCACCGGCGGTTACGTATATGACGGAAGTTTTAATGCAAGTGCGGATAACAAGGGTATTCCCAATCCATACATTACCTGGTATACGGCGAAGACATTTGACCTCGGTACCGATATTGAAGCATGGCATGGCCTCCTGGGTGTTACAGCCGACTATTTTAGCAGAAACCGTCAAGGCCTTTTGGCAACAAGAAGCGGGGGTATACCTACAGTTGTTGGCGCTGGGCTTCCTCAGGAAAACTTGAACGGAGACCGTACCTATGGTTTTGATTTGGAACTTTCTCACAGAAACCATATAGGAGACTTTAACTACAACCTGAAAGGACTATTTTCTTTGGCTCGGGTTAAACGTCTGTACGTAGAGCGTGATGCAATCGGTAGTTCCTGGAGTAATTGGAAAAATAACCAAAATAATCGACTGCAGGGTGTTCAAACAGGACTTCAGGGTGATGGCCAATTCCAATCTTGGAATGAGATCTGGTCATCTCCAACGTACGTTGGCCGTGGTACCATTATCGGTGACTACAAATACCAGGACTGGAACGGTGACGGAGAAATAAACGGTAACGATGTTCACCCTATTCGTTACAACCAATATCCCTGGATGAACTTCAGCATGATCCTGGACGCTTCTTACAAGGGATTCGATATAAACTTCCTTTTGCAAGGTTCTGCGATGAGTTCATTGACCTACGGGGAACAGCTTCGCGAGCCAATGTGGGGTAGCGGCGACGCAGGTGCGATGGTTCAGTTTATGGACAGATGGCACCCGGCGGACCCTAAAGCAGATCCGTACGATCCGGCAACTAAATGGGTGAGTGGTCATTATGCCTATACGGGAACTTTACCCGATGGAGGCTCCACGTTTAACGTAGTCAATAGTGCTTATCTGCGTCTTAAGAGTATTGAACTCGGCTATACACTTCCTTCTCAACTGATTAAGAAATCCGGCCTTAAGAATTTGCGTGTCTATGTAAATACTTACAATTTGTTCACTATCACAAAGGTTCAATACGTTGACCCTGAACACCCAAATGACACCTATGGTTATTTGTACCCATTGAACAAAAGTGTTTCTGTCGGATTAAATGTTAAATTCTAAATAACATATCAAGCTATGAAATTGAAATATTTTTTATTCACCATATTGTTGTTAAGTGGCGTATTTACTTCTTGCTCAAAATATTTGAATATACCACCTATGAACGTTGTCCAGGACAAGGATCTCTTTTCGAATCCAATCGGAATGACGGTTTATATGTCACGGATGTACAGCCAGATGCCTTTCGAGGACTTTAAATATTCTCCCGCCCGTCAGTTCTTTGATGACTGGTTGGTCACACCGGGTTGTAATGACGGCGCTTCCTTGGGGCGTGACGCTGGAACTGCCATGACTTCAGAAGGTTGGGCCCGTAACGGCGCTTACTGGGGACGCGCATTCAGCTTGCTTCGCGATGCAAACCGCCTGCTCGAAACTTTGCCAAACTACAAATCAAACTTCAGTACAGCTGATTACAATCACTTTATCGGAGAAGGTTATTTTGCCCGTGCCATGGTTTTCTATGCTTTGGCAAAACGTTACGGAGGTATGCCTTTGATTACATCCGTATTGAAATATCCTGATGTTCCGGCTGATCAACTTGAAGTTCCCCGTTCTACGGAAGAAGCAACCTGGAATCAGGTGTTGGCCGATTTTGATTCAGCTATTGCAAATCTTTCCACGGTAAGTCCAAAACGCGGGTATGCCAACAAATATGTGGCCTACAGTTTCAAATCTGAAGCAATGTTATTTGCGGGTTCTGTCGCTAAATACAACAAAATCACAGGATTTGGCGCTAAGACAGGTGTGCGCGTTATCGGTTTCGATCCGAATACAGCTGCGGCGGCTTCTAAAAAATACTTTACCGAAGCCTACAATGCTGCCCGTGAAGTGATGAAATCCGGAAAATATTCTTTGTACAAGAAAAAATGGTCACCGAATGACAAAGGAGCTCAATTCCAAAACATGGTGGATATGTTCTCTGATATCACAAGCCCTGAAAACATCTATATCAAAGAATACAAATATCCGGATTTGACACACGGTTATGACGCGTACAACATCCCTCGCCAACTGATGGGTGGTAACGGTTACTCTGCAGGTAATTGCCCTACGCTTGATTTCGTAGAGCTGTTTGATGGCTTCGCGAAAAATGCTGACGGTACGATCAAGGTATTTGATAACAACGGCAAATACTTATTATTCGACAAGGTGACAGATATTTTTGCCAACGCAGAACCACGACTTCGTGCTTATGTTATCCTGCCGGGAGATGTATTTAAAGGTGAAGCGATTGAAATCAGAAGAGGTATTTACACGGGTGACGCAACAAATGGTATTAGTTCGCTGCGGACTGTCAATGGAGGCTCTCCGGACTATACACTTTCTGGGCCTTCTAACTACAATCAGGTAGACGCATACAAAGGCTTAGGCGCTTTTGCAGGTAAAAAATCGCTCTTTTTGTCTCAAAACGGTACTACCCACGAAATTGTTACATTGCCTGACGGAACTAAAATGAATGGAGGGGGCAAAAGCGGTCCTTTCACGAGCGACAATACAGCTGCCATGACAGGATTTACAGTGCGCAAATGGCTAAACCCCAACATGCCACAATCTCTGGTACTTGAAGCTCGTTCAGAACAACCCTTCGTCTTGATGCGATATGCTGAAGTTCTGCTGAATGCAGCCGAGGCTGCTGCCGAACTGACGCTTGCCGGTGTAGCAGCTCCTTCCGGTGATGACTTTCAACAAATTGCTTACAATGCCATCAAAGACATCCGGGAAAGGGCCGGTGCCGATCCTTTGACTGGCGTCTCCAGTATTTCTGGACAGGATGGTCTCCAAATTATTCGCAAAGAGCGTAAAAAAGAACTTGCTTTTGAAAACAAAACCCTTTGGGATATCAGACGTTGGAGAACCCAACACTCAGATGTGCTGAATGGATATACACAAGCAGATGGAGCATACTACAAAGGACTGTATCCGTTTTATTCTTCAACTACAGGTAAATACTTCTTCGACGCTGGTTTGGATGAAGGGAGACGTCGTTTCCGTATGACAGAACAAGAATATTATTTCGCAATACCTGGAAATGAAGTTTCTAAGAGCAGCGTGATTGATCAGCAACCAGGTCGTTAATTTTAAATTTTAAAAAGATGAAAAAAATATTTTATAGTGTCTTATTTTGTTTAGCCACTGCTTCTTTCAACTCTTGTACGATCGACAACTTTGCTGAGCCACAGGAAACATTGAAGGGAAGGGTGGTGGATGCTGCCACGGGAGATCTCGTTTTGACAGACCAAGGCAGCGAAGGTACCCGTATCAGACTACGCGAGCTAAGCTGGAAAGAGACCAAAGTGCCTGATAACTTCGATTTCTTTTGCATGAAAGAAGGTATCTTCCAAAATACCAAAATATTTAGTGGTCACTACAATGTGCGAATTGACGGTGCGTTTATTCCTTTGGTAAGATTGGGGATTACAGGTGACACCATCGCTGATGAAACTAAATACATCGACATCAAAGGGATTACCCAGGTTGAGTTCAAAGTTCAGCCTTTTCTGAAATTAGAATGGATTGGCCAACCAACCGTCAACAACGGCCAGATCACTGCTACGGTTAAGGTTACCAGGGCCGTTAGTCCCGCCGATTTCAAAGCAAAAATTGAGCCTATGGGCAACTACAATGATAATTTTCTGAATGTAACAGATGTTCGCTTATTCGTTAGTCAGGTACCTTTTGTCGGTTACCGCGAATGGGATAACAGGTACTCAACGGAATTGGATTTTAGTGGTAATTCATTTGAAGCTCAGTTAGGACAACCTTTAACGATTACAACCAAAGGAGTGATACCTGCCGGCAGAACAGTCTTTATTCGTGCTGCAGCCAGGATAAACTATGCAACAGAGAATATCAAACGCCACAATTACAATGAGGCAATAAGGGTTGATATTCCCAAATAATTTTTGATACCTGTCTCTTGATTAGAAGTCATCTCGCCTGTATGTGGGGTGACTTCTATATTTTAAGTAAGTTAATAAATGATGAACTTCTCATGATTAAAGGCTCATCACATATAATTTTTATCTTTAAAGGCTACATCCCGCGAATGCGGGATAAAAAAACAAATGATAAACGAATGAAATTTAAAAATTTTGCTTTTCTGTTTTTGGGATCTTTATTTGTTGTATTTCGTGCAACCGGTAGCGTAAAAGAGGACGCTCAGAAAAGAGAAAAAACCACCTTCCAAACTTCCGGACAATGGAAGCCTACCACCGATGTGCGGTCCGATGTGGCCATCGTCTATGGCACATCCGACCGGCCGGGAATGACCTTTGAACAGCGCGTTCAATCGTGGCGCGACCGGGGATACACGGTGCATTTTATGACCGGTATTGCCTGGGGTGGATATCAGGACTACTTCACCGGCAAATGGGATGGAATCAACCACCTGGGCGAAGGACAGGTAACTGCAAAGGGAGATACAATCTGGCACGGGAAGCTAACCCCTTACCTTGTGCCTACTGCATCGTTTATCAAATACATGAACGAGAAACATATCAAACGGGTAATCGATGCCGGGATCGATGCTATTTACCTCGAAGAACCTGAATTCTGGGCCCGCTCAGGCTATAGCTCGGCATTTAAAGAGGAGTGGCAAAAGTATTACGGGTTCCCGTGGCGTGCACCTCACGAATCGCCAGAGAATACCTACCTGTCCAATAAATTAAAATACCATTTATATTACAATGCGCTCAACCAGGTATTCACTTTCGCAAAAGCGTATGGCAAGAGCAAAGGGATGAATGTACGTTGTTATGTTCCTACCCACTCTTTGGTCAATTACTCTTCCTGGAAAATTGTAAGTCCCGAAGCAAGCCTGGCTTCCCTGCCTTGCGTTGATGGATATATTGCCCAAGTATGGACCGGGACTTCACGCGAACCCACCTATTATGACGGCATTAAAAAAGAACGCGTATTCGAAAATGCTTTTCTCGAATACGGTTCGATGGAATCCATGACAGCCCCTACCGGACGCAAAATGTTCTTCCTGACCGATCCGATTGAAGACTGGCCACGCGATTGGGGCGACTACAAAAAAAACTACCAGGCCACTTTCACCGCCGAGATACTCTATCCAATGGTCAGCAACTACGAGGTGATGCCCTGGCCAGACCGTATTTATGAAGGACTATACAAGAAACCCAACAGCGACGAAAAGGAAAGAATTCCCCGGTACTATTCCACCCAGATGCAGGTGATGGTGAATTCACTCAACCAGATCCCGCAATCAGACAACCGGGTAAATGGTTCGTCAGGGATAGGTGTGGTGATGGCCAATTCACTGATGTTTCAACGATTTCCCACTCATGGCGGGTACGAAGATCCGCAGCTTTCCAACTTCTACGGACAGACTTTGCCGTTGTTGAAAAGAGGGATTCCGGTGAGCATTGTCCACCTCGAAAACGTTTCGTACCCAAATACTTTGAAAGACATTAAGGTACTCATCCTCTCTTACTCTAACATGAAACCCATGAGTGCCGATGCGCACCAGTACATTGCAAACTGGGTGAAAAGTGGCGGCGTTTTGGTCTATTGCGGCCGCGATAACGACCTTTTCCAAACCGTTCAGGAATGGTGGAACAAGGGAAATTTCCACTACAAAGCCCCTTCGGAACATTTGTTTGAATTGATGGGCCTCGAAAAATCGGCCAAAGAGGGTCAGTACCCCTGCGGCAAAGGAACCGTATCAATTGTACGCCAGGATCCCAAGGAATTCGTTCTCCAGGCCAATGGGGACAAGCATTTTGTGGATGTTGTCAAACACCTGTACGAACAAAAAGCAAAGACCGGATCCCTGGTATTCAAAAATTATTTCCGGTTAACCCGCGGAGCGTACGAAATTATTTCGGTGATGGACGAAAGTGTCAGTTCGGAACCCTATACCCTCAAAGGAAAACTAATCGACCTGTTCGATCCGACCCTTCCGGTTTTGAGCCAGAAAAAGGTAAATCCCGGAGAACAGGCTTACCTCTACAATATTGACCGGGCAGCCAATCCCCAAACCCCTCAAGTACTTGCTTCGGCATCAAGGATTTATAACGAGAAGATCAGCAAAGGAGGATACTCGTTTATAGCAAAAAGTCCAATCAATACGACCAATGTGATGCGGGTACTACTTCCTGTTGCCCCTAAAAAAACCACTATTGCCGATGCAAGCGGAAAAAATTTGAGCGATTTTCAGTATGTTTGGGATGCTGTAAGTAAAACCTGTTTCCTTAGTTTTGAAAACAATCCGGATGGAATTACAGTGACCTTTCAATGGTAAATTTAAACCCTGTATCGATGACAAAAAATGTTTTAACACGGACGATTATTGGTCTTATTTTTCTGCTCCTGGCAGGAATTACCGCTGTCATGCTGGGATCGCAAACCAATCCAAACGT
>JAMDDG010000440.1 GCA_023488865.1 Bacteroidota bacterium
TTTACTTCTGGAACAAATCGAATCGAAAGGAATTTTTGTTCCTCAAACAGTAATTCTTAATGGTAGGTTAAACGTAAGGGAATCGTCGATGAAAATGAATTAATTTCTGATTGATTTAGGTTTCGCACCAACTCTAAGTCGGTTGGATAAGCAATATTCTGAGGACATGCAGTGGCATCGTAGATAATTCTTCCTCTGTTCTTATTGACATCGGAGTATTTATCGTTGTCAGTTGAGACTGTCGGCCCTTTCTCCTTCTTTGGTGATTCCAGGTGAGTTTTCAGTGATATGATTTTCTCATAATTCCTTGCACTTGGTTATCCAAATATCGCTATAAATTTTTAAATTTCTACCAGAAAATAGTTTTTCAGCAGACCCTAATTCGTGTAATCTTATACATTTCTTATGATTTATAATCTGAAAGGTGCCGAATTTATTGAACTGATCAAACTGCTTAAACTATTGCGGATCGCGGAGTCGGGAGGTCAGGCCAAAATGATGGTCGAAGAGGGAGAGGTGAGGCTCAACGGACAACCGGAGTCGAGAAAACGGGCAAAACTACGTATTGGGGATGTTGTGGAAATATTTGAAAAGAGGATCAGGATCGAACCGTAGTATTCTGCATAAAAAAGAGCCGAAAAAAATCGGCTCTTTACCTTTCACTTTGACATTAAATTGGTTAGATATCCTGTTTCAACAAACCTCTTTCATCCATATCGGCTATTACTGTATCCATGAACTTTTCTGCAGCGAAATTCTTCCCCACACTTTCTCCGAACGAAATGAATCGTTTGGCTGTAAAATGTCCGACCGGTTTCAGGATGTTACGCGAGAACCATGACTCCTTTCTGATCCGTTGTACAACCGGATTGATGGTATGGGTTTCGCTTAGAGGATTGTGGCTGTTAGTCAGGTTGTTAAATACAACCCCGAACCGCATTTGTACTTTTTTCTCCAATTCGACCAGGTATCTCAGACTGACAGCAGGAAAGGGGAATTCTTTTTCGACCAATGGGTTGACAAGGGATAAATTGTCCTGGGAAAGCCGGATATCCGGTATGAGAGGAAATGATTTCTGATTCCCGGTCAAAAGAAATTGCAATTCGGCCTCGTTCAAACTTCCATACCCGTATTGTATAACCGGATTATTAGCTGAAACTGGGACACATAAATATTGCTGGATAAACCGCTGACAATTACGCCGTCCCAGCATGTAATCGTGTATTCTGAATTTCTTGCTGAAAAATCCGCCAAAACCACCCAGTGCACCACAGGCAATGGGGTATTTTTGGGTAACCCCGCTGTTGGTACGAATGGGTGCGATCATAAAACGGGTGTAATCATTGTCATCGTAGGCCTTCTCCAACAGGTCGGTTTTGACCATCAATTGCTGGCGCATGGCGCCGAAAAGCTGGGTGGAAGTAAATTTTAACGCCTGCAAATTGAAATAATTTTCTGCCGGTTTATCTTCATAATTCGGGAAAGGATCGATCATTAAAATGGTAGTGTCAAAAGTCGAAGCGCTTTTGGCCAGTTGGAAATGTGCCGCAGCTTCGCGGTTTGCCGCTTTTCTGAGCTCGCTTTTCCTTCTGTTGGCCAGGATGATACCGGTCAGGTCATAAGGTTCATTGTTGATCACCCCACCGTCAACACAAACCGCATGGTAATCTACCAAAGGATTGACGATACATTCTTTTCCGTGGGTGATCTTTAGTAAATTGTTGTCGTTGATGTATTTAGGATCCCGGATTACGATACGTGGAGATAACCCTACCGGGAAAGCCCCTGTAGCTATTGCCGCGTCAATGAGCAATTCTTTGTTCAATCCATCGGCCGTATTGAAATGGAAGGGAATTTTGCCATCATTCTGATAGGTGCCGGATGGATTAAGCTGAAAATGGACCAGGTCCTTGTGCATGGTCATCCGGTCTTCCCTGCTGCCCGCAGCAGTGAAGAATTCCAGATCGTAATTGAATCCCCGAAGATTGGTTATGGTAGTAAACAGTTCGAAGTCGTCGGCAAAATAGGGCCTCTTCGTTCCCGGATCTTTCACGGTAGGGACAAGCGATCTCCTGGCAATTTTCTCGATAAAAAGTGAATTAAAGAGAGAACGGACCTCATGGTCGGGGTTAAGCTTTGGAGAATCTGTAATATCCTCTGTACTTAGCATCTGGCTCATCATGTCTTTTCCTGGCTCCTCAGTCTGGTTGACCCACGAATCGAACAATGGATTTTCCCGGCAGGCATCAGTAAAATAGTTTTGTTGGTTGACGTGCGGGAAATTCCGCTGAATGGCAGCGGCTGTAATAACGGCGGTCATGCCTCCGGCGGAAGCCCCGTCAATTACCTCAATCACAACATCATGTTTTGGGACGCCGGATAAATTTAGCTCTTTAGCTATCTGCCAGTTTTCCAGGGCCTCCAAAAGATAGTCCATAACGCCGGCGGTATAGGCACCTGCAGAGACGGCGCCTGCCATAGATATACCAAGCCGGAAAGTTTTTTGTGTTTCCATCGTATCTCTATTTTAAGGTTAATCCCAAAATTAGAGAAAAGGTTACCCTCAGAATGGAAATATTTTACGATTACAAGTAATATTTTTTTTTAACGTGAACTTTTTAAATCCTGAAATTCCACTTTTAAGTAGTTGACAATTGAAAATGGACAATTGACAATGATGTAAATCTCTGAAAATGTGCGTCGTATGAAAAAAATACGACATTGTCTTATGCTAATTACTTAGAAATGAGATTTAAACGGTTTCTTAATGGTTACCAAGCAGGGAGCTATCGTTTTTTGTCACATATTTCAGTATTTCCGCTTCTTCCTGTGAAGTCAGATGTGCTTTGGGGGCCATTCTTCCTACGAGGGCTTTCCATTCCTGCGCGCTGTATTTTTCGGGAAGCGCCAATGAGTGGCAACTGCCACATTTGCTGATGTATACAGCCCTTCCGCCCTGCATCTCTTTGAGCTCTCCCTTTGAAATCAGGGCACTTTCCCTGGGTACGTAAAGGGCGGTGCCGCAGGCAAGTACTAAACCTGCCAGCAGTGTCACCAACCCAATTTGTTTCCTATTCTTAGAAAGCATAGGAGAAAAGTAATCTGAATTGAATTTTTTCAAATTCATCCAGGTTTAACTTACTGTCTATGGCTCCTTTAAATGATTTAACCTGAGGCATGGCGGTGAAATTTACCCAGAAATTATCCCGAAGATAGGAGAAACCAAGGCCTGAGTATAATGCGCTGTGTTCCAACTTCTTTTCAGCGTAAATGTTTTTAATGTTATTTTCCTGGGTAAGGTGAAATCCGTGGCCGATTGCATATCCCAGAGCGAGATTGTAATCTACTTTGCCCTCCTTCTCCCATTTTAGTTGATTGTTAACATAAGTTGGGGCAAACTCCCCTTCGTAGGTTGCGTTTCCGGCAATAGTTAAATTGTTGATCTTCTTGTCGATAATGATTTTGCCTTCGAGCTCATATTCACTGCTGCTGATCCCATATTCTCCGTACAAGGCGAGGCCGATTGGATTGGCAACGGGATCCATCAGTTTTAGTTTCCACTCGTTGGAGAAACCGATTTCGTGTTTGGTGTCGGTCGACTTCTGTCCTCCTTCTATGACCGTTTGGGTAATGGAGGTCAGGTTCAGGTAAAATGAGGTCTGGAGCTTGCCGCCCAGACCAACTTCGAATTCGGTACGGTTATCCAGGCGCGAAAAGAAGTCTTGCTTTCCTTGGCGAAGAGTATTCCAAACCTCCAGTTCACGCTGTCCTTTGTTCAGGACATTGCTCTGGTAAGTGTAGGTGAAAATTCTATCCTGCGCGTTGGAAACGAATGAAAATCCCAGAATGAGGATAAGTGCAAGTTGATAAGATATTGATCTTTTTGTGTACATGATAAATTAGTTTTTGTTTGTACACAAAGTAACCGGCTGTGAAATTCTGCTACAATCCCTATAAGTAGGTATTTTTCAGGGCTGTTCAATCAGGTTGTTGATGACGGCATAAAGGGTGAGTCCGGAGATGGATTTAACCCCCAGTTTAGAAGTAATATGTTTGCGGTGGGTGATCACCGTATGGATGCTGATAAACAGTTTTTCGGAAATTTGCTTGTTGCTTTGGCCGAGGGCAACTAATTTTAAAACTTCTATTTCCCGTGACGAAAGCTGATTGGTCGATCGCGTACGGCTGCCCAGGTTGGCGAATTTGTTCAATTTGCTGAAAAGGAGTCCCTGGGTATCGGTTGGAAGCAGCACTTCGTCGAAAAGGGAGGCATCAAAAGATTGTTCTGTGTTAAAATCTATGCCAACGATGGAGATACCTCTTTTTCGAAGAAATTTTTGGTGTTTGCGGATAAATTCCCCGTGTTTGATATCGACCAGAATGACTGCATCCCTCCATTCAGTTAACATTTTGCAGTCGGGGCATTCCTGAAAGACATCCTGCACTTCAATTTTGAGTGATTGCAGCACTCTACGAAGCCCGATCTCAACGATTGGCCAGGAATGGATGATGATGCAGCTGCTATAAAGCATCGTTCCGGAGTTTTGTGTTGAATAATTTCAATAGTCTGGGAACAAGTATCTTGTCTTCGAAACGGGCATGGTCAATCTGCTCTTTTTCAAAATGCGACAGGGTATGCAGCATGTCATGAAATAGCTGAACATCTGCGTATTCGGGGATATGCTGAATAATGATCAAAATGAGGTCGCTGATCTCCGTCTCAACAACCTGATTGAACAGCCCTGGTTTTTTAAGGTTGCTGGCGGAAGTTTTCATGTTGCTTATATTGTCACTTCCGGTTAGTTTTTCAACAAGCGGGAATATATTTTTCTCCTCAAATTCGATATGGGCATTCAGTTTTTGTACATAGTCATTTAAATACTTTTCAAGTGTGATTACCAATTTGGTGCCGGGTAATTTGACCTTCAGCTCTTGCATTAACCTTTCCAGGAGCGGGATGGTAACGCGCTTGTGGTAGAGATGCGTTTTAGTCAGGAAATCGGTCAGCAGAGTGAGGTTAATTGTGTCAATATCTGGAAAATAGTCACTTGAATGATAGGTGTTTAAGACGGAAAGCAGAAAATCTGCATCAATGCCCATTTCCGAACAAATTTCCCGGATGGTGGCTTGTCCCATATTCTGGCTGATGCCAAACCTGAAAACAATCGGCAACAAATCGATGTTGCGGCCAATCACTTCACACAGTTTGTCGTTGGCGTTAATCGTACCCTGATTTTTTGAATCAAAAGTTTTCATTTTTCTTTATTTACCTCTTTAAAAATCTTCATCATGCAATTCCTGCAGTCAAACTCCAGCTCGAAACGGTTCACCCCATCCTGCAGAAAGAAGGGTTCTGCGAGGTCGGAGGGGAATTCGCCACCAAACCGTTTGCAGAAGCCCAGTTCGTGCTGGAGACAATGTTTGGTAGTCATCACCTGTAAACGACCGGTGATATTGCGTTTTTCGACGCCGGTTTCAGGCTTTTCAATCCCGTGCCGCCGGTAAAATTGCATCGCCAGCCGGTTGGTGATGTTGTTTTCGAAATGGATTGGCTCGGAAGGGAAAGGGATTGAGTTGGGGGCTGAAGAAAATGGTTTTCGAGTTGCTGAATTGTTTTCTATTTGATTATCAGACAAATCTGTCATTGTTGTTTCAACAGCCAATTTCAAAATTTCATCCAGTAAACCCCTGCGCAATTCGTTTAATTGTTGTGCAGTGAAAAAATATTTCTTGTTGCCACAAGTTTCTATTTCCCTTACCAGGAAGGGGGTATCGCCCGATTTGGACAGCTGCCGCAGGATGTTTTCGTGCGACTGGATGGGATTGTTTGCAGGAACTTTGGCCATTGATACTGCGTAACTTGCTGTGGCAGTCATTTCGTCCGTTCCGGTTGCCTGTAGCTCAAATCCTTCGGAGGTTTCTTCCAGGGTTATCCTGACAGGGATTTTGCGTTCGGCCGTTTTCTTGCCCAAGGCCATCTGGAAAGCATGGTCGTAGTTCCGGGATACGACTGCCCCGATAAACAGACCATTCATTCTGTCTGGGTAAATGATATCGTTTTCTACCCTGTTTACCTTCAATCCGGCGCTTACACCGTTGCGCGCCACAAAAGTAAGTCCGTCGTTGTTGGCGATTGGTTGGTTGCCCGAAAGCTGGAAAGAATCCAAATTCAACCTGGTTACTTTGCCCAGCTCTTCTCCTGTTGATTTGGGGCTGTCCAGTCCGGCTACCCGCTCTTTGCGTCCGTGAAGGAAATATTCGGTAGCCCCGCGGTGAAAGGTTTTGGCTGGATCTGGCTTGAAAAAGAAGGTAGTTTTGCCGTAGGAAGCCGGGGTGAATTCAGGTTTTTCTTCTAAGATCCGGTCGAGCTCTTCACGGTAGTAAGCCGTACTGTTTTTTACATAATCGATATCCTTTAAGCGCCCCTCAATTTTAAAAGAACGGACGCCGGCTGCTGCCAGTTCGCTGATCGATTTCGACTGGTCGAGGTCCTTGAGCGAAAGCAGGTATTTGTTTTGAATGATCACTTTCCCGCTGGTGTCGGTGAGGGTGTACTCCTTGCGGCAGGGTTGGGCGCAGGCGCCGCGGTTAGCGCTTCTGCCCCCGATGGCATAGCTCATGAAACATTGTCCGCTCAGGCTGACGCAAAGCGATCCGTGCACAAAAGCTTCCAGTTCAATGGCTGATTGTTCTGAAATTGCTTTGATTTGATCCAATGAGAGCTCCCGTGCCAATAC
The DNA here is from genome assembly GCA_023488865.1 of Bacteroidota bacterium. Taxonomy (GTDB): domain Bacteria; phylum Bacteroidota; class Bacteroidia; order Bacteroidales; family Prolixibacteraceae; genus CAINVV01. The sequence goes on from JAMDDG010000440.1 coordinate 6,738, forward strand.
CGCTCTTTTAAAACCAACCGCTTCCAGAAATTTTATTTTCCCTAACGTGAAGTTGTTGGCCTGGGTGCTGGCATGAAGCGCAATGGGTGGCAGGTTCATCTCCAAAATGCCCATATCCTGAATGATAAGTGCATCGGCGCCGGCCTCATATACTTGCCGGATGATCCGTTCGGCCTCCTCCAACTCCGGATCGTACAGAATGGTGTTGAGGGCCACGTAGGTCCTGGCCCCGAATATACGGGCTTCGGCCGCCAGTTTTTCTATCTCGCCAATGGAGTTGCCGGCTGCCTCCCTCGCCCCGAATTTGGGCGCACCAATGTAAACGGCATCGGCGCCGTGGTGGATTGCCGCGATGCCGCATTCCAGGTTCTTTGCAGGGGCAAGAAGTTCTAGTTTTTTACCAGAGTCCATTGAAGAGATTTTGGATTTTGGAATTTCGATTTTCGATTGCGCTACTGTCGATGACTGTATTCCAAAATCGAAAATCGTAATTCGAAAATTATTCATTGAGTGCTTCCCAGTACTCGACCGCTCTGCGTGTATGCGGGATCACGATAGTGCCTCCAACAAGGTTGGCCACGGCAAAAATTTCGAACAGTTCTTCTGTGGTAACTCCCTGCTCGTGGCATTTTTCGAGGTGATATTTGACACAATCGTCACAACGTAGCACCATCGAGCTTACCAGGCCCATCATCTCCTTGGTTTTGGTTGAGAGGGCTCCCTCCATGTAGGTATTGGTGTCGATGTTGTAGATCCGCTTCATCACTTTGTTGTCGGAAGCCAGTATTTTTTCGTTCATTTTGGCGCGGTAGGCGCGGAATTCGGTGATTTTTTCGTTCATT
>JAMDDG010000219.1 GCA_023488865.1 Bacteroidota bacterium
ATTATTATCAAGCCTCAAAGTTAATATTCAACCTTCTTTACTTTCTTTTGAATCCATGAAGCTCCGGCAAATATTCCCACTGCAACTAAAATAAGGAGGAAAGTAAACAGTTCAGGGGAAATCCCAAGGGAAGAATTGATCATCTTGGCTCCCTGAGAACCACTGTAATACATATTTTCAAACAAAGGGAAAGCCTCAGAAAATACAAATACGCCAATGAACATTCCGCCAAAGAAAACAAGTCCGTCTAACCGACCGATCGCAGCGGCACACAAACTGGTACCGGGGCAAAACCCACCCATGGAAAAACCAATTCCCATGATGATCCCGCCTACGATGGCTGAAGTCAGAAAGGTTGGCTGAATATAAAGTTGGGAGAAATCCACCAGCCCGAAGTAGCTAAGGTAAAGCAAGCCAACCGAGGAAACGATTGCTGCCGTGAAGAAGACTTTTACCACCACGAAATCATAGCCGAAAAAGGTTCCGATAATTCGGCGTGACGATGAAAAACCTGAAGATTCCAATGCAAAACCAAAGCCCATACCCAGTAAAACTGCAAATAGGTTGTCCCAGGCTGGGGATATTATTCCTGAAGAAATGATTGGTCCGATCATAATTTTTAACTTAAATGTTTTAAATCCAGTTTTTACGTAATAACCAAGCTACAACAAAGGCGGTTCCAAAGATGGCTATCATGGTAATATAACCTCCAAGCGATAAAACAGCCATTCCACTCAGGGCCGCGCCACTGGTACATCCCCGGGCAAGTTGGGAGCCGAAACCAAATATGAGTCCGCCTGCCAGGGCAAAGACGAGTCTTCGGCGTGAAGTAATTTTGGGTGAATGTTCAACTTTTAGTTTCAGACGGTTAAAAACAATTCCTGATAAAAAGGCCCCGGCTAAAACTCCGAGTACTTCATAAATCAACCAATTGTTCATGGGTTTTTTGTCACCTCCGGCAAATTGGCTGTAATAGGCTGAATTTTCGACATGCTGTGGTGCAATTACATTTACCGTGGCTGCAACCGTATTTTTCACAGCTCCACTGGCTCCGAGTCCCCGGCCTGAAATGTAAAAAGAAAGCAAAAGGACTGTTCCCAGTATTACACCCCCCAAATAGGGGTTGAGGTAGAACGATCCGTCATTTTGTATTTTTTTCATTTGTATATAATTTGTTTTTCAAAGGCCAAATGGAATAGCATGATTGGTGAAATTATGTTCATCTTGGTTGGTGATTGTGCAATCATGGCTATTTCATCTATTGTAATTTTTCTTTCTTCACTGTTCGTTATTCACTAATAAAGGTACCTTGTAATTTGTCCGGCTTCAACAATCAAAAATCTGAATATCAGTCCTCCCAGAAGGATTAAAACAGCAGGAACAAAAACCGGCACTTTGTATCCTCTCAATTCGAGTATTTCAAGTATTGCAGGGAATATAAGCCCCAATATCACAACAAAAGCAAAAAACGGCGCGGTAAAGCTTCCTCCCAGGAATAAATTGGCCGCATCTATTTGAGCTTCCGAACCTGCTTTAAAGCCCATAAAAAGATGGGTAATAAAGAACAACTCAATCAAAATGAGCAGGATGTCGATGCGGCTCATAATTTTGCGTTCTTTGTGGTCTTTGCTGAGCAAAAGGATCACCGCAACACCGGTTGACATTCCGGATACCAGAAAGAGAGGTCCCAAAATTGAAGTATTCCACAACGGTCTTGCATTGAAAGCTGAAAGTAAAATGCCGGTATAGATACCCAGGATGACAGCGTAAATAGCCATAGGCCAGGCAATAAGTATCCGGTTTTTAATTACCCAGGCCTCGAAGGTATTCAGAAATTTAAGTTTCCAATCCCAGGTCGGGAATAACTCCCTGACATAACTGGCGGCCCAGATGATGGAAATAGGAGTCATGATCATTAAAACCCAGGCGCCCCAACCCATAGGTGATTCAAGTCGGATAGTAGTGTAAAGCTGCCAGAAAAAGAGCTTATGCCGAAGGTCCAAAAATAGCAGGAACAAACCGAGAATAAGGGCAAAAGGCACGAACATCGGCGCAATTTTGACTGTTGTGGCCATCTTGTCTTCTTTTCCCCTGATGGTATAAAAACCGGCAAAGAACAGGATTCCGGCAGCCAACCCTCCGAGGAAGAGGTAACTGGGGATTTGCCAGTGCCAGATGTTCAGATAGGGGTCAATATTCGGGATGTTACGTCCGCTTACAAATAATTCTTCTTTCATCTTTAGCTAATTTTTCGCGGGTTTATAAGAGATAAAATATTTGTGGTTTGGTACCTGCCTCGGGAGCCAGGGATTTGAATTTCCTGTTTTTAAGTACATTAACAATTTTGGAATTTGGATCTTCCAAATCGCCAAAGTACATGCACTTGGTCGGGCATACGCTTACACAGGCCGGTTCTAAGCCTTCCCGTAACCGGTGAATGCAAAAGGTACACTTGTCAACATATCCATCCGGATGGGAGTAACGGGCATCGTAAGGGCATGCTTCGATGCAGGCACCGCAGCCAATACATTTGTTGTGTTCGACCAGGACGATGCCGCCATCTTCAAAATGGGAGGCCCCGGTGGGACAGCAACGCACACAGGGTGAGTTTTTACAATGGTTGCAACGTTCAGAGCGCAATTCGATGCTTACGTTGGGATAGGTGCCATCAACGACTTCGGCTACCCAGTCGCGGCAAAACCCCAGGGGTACATTATTTTCGGTTTGGCAGGCTACTACACAGTCGCTACAACCCACACATTTCCGCGTATCAATAGCCATTGCATATCTCATAGTTTAGCCTCCTTTTTAGGTTCTTCTTTAAGAAAAGTTATAAAATTTCCACGCATACCAGTTCCTCCCATGGTTGGATCGATTGCTATCTGTGTTATTAATTCCGTATCGTTTACACCTCGCCCATAGGCATAAGTGAGCGGTTTGTGGTGATGGCCAAATCCATGGACGATGTAAACCGAATCCCATCTGATACGTTCCGTGATGCGTACCTTAACCGGGAAGTTGGAAATTACGCCATCCTGGTTCTTCAGCCATACATACTGATTTTTCTTCAACCCCCATAATTCAGCTACCTGCGGGTTTACCCAAACTGAGTTTTCAGGCATCAGCGCCACCAAGTTCCGGTTGTTGGCTGTCCGGCTGAAGGTGTGCATGGGGGCACGTCCGTATATCAGGCGATAATAGCCGGCTTCGGGCTCGGCATGGGGTGTATAAACTGGCATGGAGGCAAAGCCATAAGCTTTTAACTCAGCCGAGTTAAACTGAATTTTTCCGGATTCTGTTGCGAATTGGTGCGCCGATCCTGGTTCAATGTACACCGGCGTTTTACGGGGGTACTTTTTAAGACCGATCCGCTCCATTTCGCTCAGCGAGGAACCCACTTGTTTCAATTGCCAATCGAGCACCTCCTTTAAATCATTGTATTTGAAGAAATCGCCAAGGCCAATTCGTTCGCCGATCTGTTTGGCTATCCACCAGGAGGGTTTTGTTTCATAAAGCGGTTCCACAGCTGGCATCCGCAGGGCAAGCGTAGGCTCGCGATGCGGTACGGCCCGCAGGTCATCGTAACGCTCCAGATAGGTACATTCGGGTAAAACAACATCCGCGTAACCGGTGATCTCCATCGGCATAGTATCTACAACAACCAGCAAATCAAGTGATTGCATGGCTTTCATTAATTGTTCTTTCAAGGGTACTGAAACTACCAGGTTGGTGCCTGAAACGATCCATCCTTTTATTACATGTTCTTTTCCTTCTCCGGGAATGGAAGCTTCAATGATTGTGTTCGTAATTGCTTCTTTTGCAAGCGGATATCTTCCGTTAAGGGTTTCTTGCCATGACCAGGAGGGTTTTGGGTATTCGGGATGGGGAAATTCAGGAAGTTTAACGCCTTCTTTGAAGAAAAGTCCGCCTCTGTTTCCCCATGAGCCCAACAAACCGTTTAATATGGCTATGGCCCTGGAACGCTGAACATCATCGCCATACCAGCTGGTATGCCTGCCGGGATGAACAATCACGGATGGCGCAGCGTTGGCCATTTCGCGGGCGGAATGACGAATGAGCTCAGGTTTGAGGGTAGTGATCCCATATGCCCACTCAGGGGTGAAATCTTTTACATGTTCTTTCAATTCATTCAATCCTTCAGCATACTGACCCACATACTCTTTGTTGTACAGGTCGTCATAAATGAGTACATGGATCCAGGCTAATAACAACGCAATATCCGTGGAAGGTTTGATGGGTAACCAGTATTTCGATTTGCTCGCTGCAGTTGACAAGCGAGGATCAACCGTTATGATCACCGCCCCTTTGTCGATGGCTTCAGACATCTCCTGTATCTGTCCGTTATGCATGTTCTCGCCAATGTGTGATCCTATAAGTACCAGGCATTTCGTGTCTCGGATATCTGTAACCTCAGGACTGCTGACCGACTCACCGAAGGTAAGGTCAAACCCGGTGTCGCGTGGACCGCGGCACTGTGCAAACGAAGGGGCAACGACATTGTTTGAACCGAAGGCATTGAGCAAATAGGTAAAATACCTGCCTGAACTACCATGGTTAAACAATGCCATGCTTTCGGCGCCATGTTTTTCCTTTATCTCTTTCATCTTACCGGCAACGAAATCGAGCGCCTCTTCCCAACTGGCTTCCCGGTAGGTTTGCTCGCCATTTTTTGTTACCCGCAGTAGCGGGGTTTTTAAGCGGTCCGGATCATTAAACATACCAACCCCCCCAGTCCCGCGCGGACAAAGACGACCATTGCATTGCGGATCATCGGCATTCCCGGTAATTTTCTGAATCTGCCCTTCCGGCGAAACATAAGCCCATCCGGAGCATTTCCAGAAACAAACCTCACAATAGGTTGCCACCTTTCTCCACCCGGCAGCCTGCGAAAATCCTGCTGAAATTGTTTTTTTTGTTGATGCGCCCACTACCCAATTAGCAGCTCCTCCGGTTAGGGCAGTGGCCCCTAATCCGAGTGCGCTAATTTTGATAAACTTTCTCCTCGTATGCATACGGCAGATATTTAGAGTTTTATGAGATATTTTAGTTCGTTGGTTTCTTTGAATCGAACCATGATCCAAGGCAAAAATAAACGATTAGAATTTTATAGGCAAATCGTCAAGAATTTTAAAATAAAAATATTATGCTGATAATCAATCATATACGCTATTTTAATTTGGTCTTTATAAGCTCGTGTGGTGTAATGTGCTGGTTTATAATTTAATGAATGTAAAATCGTAATTATATAGATAATTACACATAAATAGATATTGTTCTGGTAATCAGATTGATACAGATAAATACAAATTGTCATAATAAAATATGCTTTGTATCATAAAAAAATATGATACAAAGCAGTTATTCATTAAATCCGGGTTAATAGCGCTGAAATAAAATGTTGTAGCTTTGGAATCCCGAAGGTTTCACCCGATGAAAAAGCAAACAGAGTTGCCCCGTAGATCATTTTTTAAGTTAATGGCAGGTTTGGGTACTGCCTTTCTGGCTTTGATGTGGTGGCGTCTGAGCCAGTTCCAGGAAAGAGAGGAAAATCAGTTGGAATTCAGGCACAATGCCAATATTCCGCTTGGGGTAAGCTATTTTGGAAAGTACTATCTCTACCGTGATGAAAAGACCGTGCATGCTTTTTCGACCACCTGTACCCATGCCGGATGCCGGATTGGAAAGGCGAATGCCGGTTTTTTACAATGCAGTTGCCATGGATCGGAGTTTGATGCTAAAACCGGCAAACCGGTAAAAGGACCAGCCATCAAACCTTTGCAGGAACTCGATTGTTATTTTGATAAATTATCTGGTCAATGGGTTGTGAAATTACATCCGATTAAAAATGAGTCCTGAAAGGACGGCCTGTAATAGCACAGGATGGAGTGTAATGTAATCCTGTGAAAAAAACGTGTAACAGCACAGGGTGTAGTGAAACAAAACCCTGTGAAATGTGTGAAATAAACGTGAAATGATTGCGAAACAATATAATATGGATTCAAACAACCCCTGAATGGATTTGTCCAAACTAAAAAAGTTTGCCCAATTGGATACTGCCGGATGGATCGCAGTCTCCTCCTTGTTGTTGTGCGCAATAAGTGGAGCGCTGCTTGCTATCCCATACAATTTTGCGAGGGCATATCAATCTGTTTTCGAGTTGTTGCTATGGAATCCGGCAGGCGCTTTTGTAAGGAATTTCCACTACTGGAGCGCCCAACTGTTTTTCATTTTTGTTTTGCTTCATATTTACGATCACTTCAGTAAATCAACCGAAACCAATATTAAAAGCAGCCGGACCTGGCTGATTCTTAGTCTGGTGGTGGCGGTTCTCGGCTACGAGATGATCTCCGGGTTTATCCTGAAAGGGGATGCCGCAGGAATGCAGGCCCGGCGGATTGTCGCATCGCTGCTCGAATCGGTCCCTTTTGCCGGAAAGATGTTGAGTTCGGCTTTCACCGGTAGTGAAGAAAACTGGCTGGTGGTTTATGTACAGCACATTGCAACCGGCACGATCTTCCTGATCATCGGGGCCTATGAGCACTTGCGGACGATCTGGCCCAAACGAAAAACGATGGTTGTCGTTGTAGTGATATTGTTGGTTATCAGTCTGCTATTCCGCGCGCCACTTGGTCTGGCAGACAGTAGCCAGCTCAAGGGTCCCTGGTTTTTTGTCGGCCTCCAGGAAATGCTTCACCAGACCAGTCATCCGGGATATGTGGTATTGTTATTTGCCATTCTTCTTTTGGTTTTTTTTCTCCTGCCGGGAATGCCAAAAAGATACCGGGTAACCATTAAACGGCTTTTTCTGGCCGGGGGCATTCTCTATTTGCTGACAACCTTTATGGTACTTTTGTTCAGGGGCGAGAACTGGCAATGGAGAGGTTTGAAAGATTTCATCCGCTCGGAGGAGCAGCTCCTGATTTTTGATCCGGTCAACTTATTTGCTCAAAATTCTGCGCCTTTACTACCGGAAAATCAAAAAACGGAAGGTTGTATGTTGTGCCACAGTGCAATGACCGGCTTGGCCGAATCACACAATCCGGCTACGATTGGCTGTTATGCCTGCCATAAAGGGGATCCGTTTACTGCTGATAAATCGATGGCCCACAGCAATATGGTTAAAATTCCCGGGGATTTTTCAAATGTGCGGCAAACCTGCGGGACCCAAAACTGTCATCCTGAAATTACCGGCCGGATGTTGAATTCGTTGATGACTACGCAAAGCGGGATTATTGGGATAGATAAATTTGTTTTTCAGGAAACCACTTCGTTAAACGACACCTTTCAGGTCAAAAATCTGGGTCATTCGGCTGCAGATACTCATCTTCGCAACCTGTGTGCGGGCTGTCACCTCGGAAACGAAAAGAAACAGACAGGCAATGCAGCCTGGTTTGAAAGGGGAGGAGGGTGCAATGCCTGCCATCTGCATTACAATGACAAAGCAACGGCAAGTATGAAACGGATGCAATCAAAAATCCAGGGTACGGCGAATGAAATTCATCCGACGCTGGATTTACAGGTTTCAAACGACCGGTGCAAGAGTTGCCATAGC
>JAMDDG010000257.1 GCA_023488865.1 Bacteroidota bacterium
TAACCACTATCGTAGCCTTGTGTATCGGTCCGCTTTACATCTTATTGTGTATAGGCAGGTTGGACCGTTTGCCCTTCCTCTTTATGTACCCACGGATACAATCACCTATCACCTGGGACGTTATTGCCATCTCAACCGACCTGATCGGGTGTTTGATATACCTCTATCTTTCTTTTATCCGTGATTTTGCATTGATGAGGGATGCTAAGGATATTAGACTTCCCAAGTGGCGGATAAATATCTACAAGGCGCTGGCACTTAACTATCGGGATACGCCTTCTCAACAGAAGCGTATTAAAAATATCACAAACATTATGTCGGCCATGATCATTGCCATTGCCATCATTGTTTACTCGGTTTTGGCCTGGATTTTTAGTGTAACACTGCAACCGGGCTGGCATAGTACCATCTTTGGACCTTATTTTGTCATTGCTGCCGTTTTCTCAGGTGCCGGAGTGATGATTATTTTGATGCGCGTTTTCAGATCAGTATTTCACCTTGAAAAGCACATTACCAAAAAGCATTTTGTCGGTGTAGGGATGATTTTAATGGTGCTCTCCATGTTCTTTGCCTATTTTACCTTCAGCGAATACCTTACAAAATGGTACGGGTCAAAGAAACTGGATGACAATTTAATTCAAATCCTCTTCACAAAATATTTCTGGCAGTTCGTATTCTCCAATTATGTAGGAACTTTACTCCCGATTATCATCATGGGCATACCGAGATTCCGGTCTATCAACAGTATTACCGTTGCAGCGATAGTGGCGGTTCTCGCATTATGGGTAAACCGGTATCTTATCGTCGTTCCCACCCTGGAAACCCCCTACCTGCCTATTCAGGATACGCGCCCGGATTGGATCTTTTACTCAGCTACCTGGATTGAATGGACGTTAACTTTCGGAGGAGTTGCAATGTTTTGCTTTCTTTTTACATTAGCTGCAAAAATTGTCCCGATTATCCCCGTTTCCGAAGTTGCCGATGCAGAACTTGAAATGAGCGAAGTCATAGCACAAGGTCAGAACAGCGACGAAGCCACTTTAACTGAACCAATAAAAAAACACATTGTACTAAAAAAAGATGACCATGAGCAATAAAATCAGATTATTCAGACAAGGCCTGGTTGTTCTTCTATTGGCGGCACTTACATCCTTTCAGCTTATGGCTCAGGATACGGCTTCTACCCTTGAATTAAAAGAACTGAAAACCAACGACGAAAGCCGAATTTTTAATGTAAAACTTACCGGGGAAAGCGAAGCGGGGGCAATTCCCGTTTCCGAAGCAAAGATTGATTTTTTCACCGTATCTGAGGGGAAATCAGAATTACTTGGAACAGTTAAAACCGATCGGGAGGGTAAAGCATCATTGAAACTGGAAAAAGGTGTACATTTTCTAAAAAATAGAGAGGGTGTCACTGAAGTAAAGGCATCTTTTAGCGGACTCGGCAGACTTAGTAGTGCAGAAGCTTCTATAAAATTCAAAGAGTTGAATCTTCAAGTCACTTTAACCGAAAAAGACTCACTTAATACGATACAACTTCACGCATCGGCTATTGGCCCAAATGGTGAGTCAATCCCATTGAAAGAGACCAATTTTAATTTGTATGTACAGGGTCTTTTTACCAAACTTAAAATTGGAGAGTGTTTTGTGGACGCAGGGGAAGGCACCTTCGAATTTCCTAAAAATATACCGGGAGATGAAAACGGTAACCTGAAAATATTTGTCCGTTTGGAAGAAAATGAGGAATTTGGAGATGTTGAAAAAGTTGAAACGGCAAAATGGGGCAACCACCGTTCTGGCTTTGTCGAACCTGTTCGTTCACTCTGGACTTCCGGTGCGCCCATCTGGATGATTACTACGCTGATTATCCTGTTGGCCGGGGTTTGGTCACATTATATATATGCCATTATTCAACTGATAAAAATCCGAAAAGAGGGAAAAATATAGAACAAAACTAAAGGGATTTCACCCTTTTGGTGTTATATTTAATTAAAATTTATAGTTCATTTTCAATCACTATTTAAAAACAGATTTAGTATGAAAAAAATTCTTTTTGCAGCTTTAACTATTGTGTTTGCAATGAGTTTGTTCTCTTTTATCGCATCTGAGAAAAAAGCTTGGGACATACCAGCTAAGTACAAAGCGATGAAAATCCAGAAAAAAGGGGATAAAACAAGTATCGCCCTTGGTAAAACGCTTTACACCAAATACTGCAAATCCTGTCATGGCAGCGGTAAAGGGGATGGTCCTAAAGCCTCTTCCCTGAAAACCAAGATGGACAATTTCACAACTCCTGCATTCAAAGCTTTACCTGATGGATCCAAGTATTACATGTCATTTGTAGGACGCAATGAAATGCCTAACTTCGAAAAGAGAATTGTGGATGAAGAAGAAAGATGGGCGATCATCAATTACATAAATACACTCTGATTCTTAGAATGATAACAAAAAAAGCAGTTGGATGATCCAACTGCTTTTTTGTTATCATTTATTCAAACCAATTCATTGACATTAACCCAACAAATGCCATTATTTACCTGAATAAATTTATATAGAAGTATTTTAAATTAATGATCTGATTTAAAATAATTCATTTTGGCATTATCTTTGATATTTAATAATATCAATTATTCAATATTAATTATTAACAAAGTTTGTTATGAAAAAATTTTTATTTACTGCACTTACCATAGTTTTCGCTATGAGTTTGTTCTCATTTGTCGCTTCTGAAAAGAAGGCTGCCTGGGACATTCCAGCAAAGTACAAAGCTATGAAAATCCAAAAAAAAGGGGATAAGGAAAGTATAGCCCTTGGTAAAACCCTTTATCTCAAACACTGCAAGGCTTGCCATGGTAGTGCTGGTAAAGGGGATGGCGCAAAAGCCGCTGCGCTTAAGACAGCAATGGATAATTTTACTACACCTGCATTTAAAGCAATACCTGATGGAAATAAATACTACATGGCATTTGTTGGTCGTGGCGAGATGCCCAATTTCGAAAAGAAAATCGTAGACGAAGAAGAACGTTGGGCAATTATCAACTATCTTAATTCACTATAAACTAATATTTTATTAAAAAAGCAGTTGGCTTCCAACTGCTTTTTTTTTGCCTCTTTTTTTGCTAACAGCAAATCGATTTAAAACATCATCTCCTCACTTAATGGCCACAAAAAACAATTGTAGCCAAATCTATTTTAATCTTCTTTAACAAAATAGTTGACCTGACACTTAGGTTATAAAAGCTGTTTTTACTAAAAAGATTATTTAAATCTGATGGCTCGAAAAATAGTTTAACTTAAAGATTAGTGTAATTTTGTAATAAATTTATAGTTATGGAGTCAATAGATTGGAAAAACATAGGTTTTGGATACAGCAAAACCGATTACAATGTGCGCTGCTGGTACCGCAATGGGCAATGGGGGGAACTGGAGGTCAGTGATTCTGAGATACTAAATATCCATATGGCTGCGACATCTTTGCATTACGGTCAGGAGGCTTTTGAAGGCCTAAAGGCCTTCTGTGGCAAAGACGGAAAAATCCGTGTTTTCAGAATGGACGAAAACGCCAGAAGGATGCAACGTTCTGCAGCGGGAGTTATGATGGCTGAAGTTCCGGAAACCCTATTTAAAGAAGCCGTTAAAAAAGCAATCTTATTAAATGTACGTTTCGTACCTCCCTATGAATCAGGTGCATCACTTTATATACGTCCGTTATTGATCGGTACCGGTGCACAAATAGGGGTCAAGCCTGCCGACGAATATCTTTTTATGGTCTTTGTAATGCCGGTAGGGCCTTACTTTAAAGAAGGTTTCAAACCTACCGATTTGGTTATCTACCGTGAATATGACCGTGCAGCACCACTTGGAACGGGAACGATCAAAGTTGGTGGAAATTATGCTGCCAGTCTGGTTTCCGGGCATAAAGCACACGTCAATGGTTTTTCCTCTGTTTTGTACCTTGATGCCAAAGAGAAAAAATACCTGGATGAATGTGGCCCTGCCAACTTTTTCGGGATCAGGGACAACAAATACATCACCCCAAAATCTACTTCAATTTTACCTTCCATCACCAACATGAGCTTGAGACAATTAGCAAAAGATATGGGGCTGGAGGTCGAAATACGTCCGGTACCGATCGAAGAGCTCGCCGAATTTGAAGAAGTCGGTGCATGCGGTACTGCTGCAGTGATCTCTCCGATTAAAAGAGTCTATGATGCAGATTTGGATAAAGAATATCTGTACAATCCTGAACCAGGGAAAATAAGTATAAAGTTGTATGAAAAGCTCAGGGGTATACAATATGGTACCGAACCTGATCCCTACGGTTGGACAGACATCATTGAATGATAACAAAAACCATCTGCCCGGGTGGTTTTTTATTATTTTCGAATTTACCTGGAACAATCCCCTGCTATGATCTGTGCCCAGGTAGGTGAAAATTTATTCTGGCTAATGTAGGCTAAACCTGTAAGGTTAAGTTTTTTAATTGCACAATATCCGGATAAACTTGGATTGTAATAAATATCCAGGGTACTACGTGCATGGGTTAAATTTTCCAGACCATCAAGCGAAGAAAGTGAACTATTCTCAAGAATCTGAATCTTCCCTGTCACTGTTTTTGTCTTGCTGAACCCGTTAAAGTTGGTGAGCTTAGCATTATCTTGCAACACAAAATCACCACCAATGCTATCAAGCATCGAAAAACCACTCATTCCTATCAGATTGTTGCACTCTGATATCCGAATGTCTTTTTTAACATATTTGACCCCATTTAATCCTGTAAATGAATTAAGGCTTTCCAGTTTATTTAATTCGATAACGCCTTTGATGGTATCTATTTTACTTAATCCTGTAAGATTTTGAAGGTTCGTGCAGGAGACAATACTCAAATCTTTTTTGATGGAAGAAATGTTATTCAGCCCCACTAAGTTAATCAAACCGTTGCAATCAACGATTGAAATAGAGGTTATCGTGTCAGTGATGACAGAAAGATTGGTCAAACTAACCAATTGAGGCAAAGAAGTTAACAACAACGATCCTTTGACTTTCTGCAAATTAGCCAGACCCGTGAATCCACTAAAACTGGAATTTTCACTTAAATTCAAATTCCCGTCCATGGATGCAAGACTAGTTAGTCCTATAAGTGACTGAAGTACAGGATTTTGCGTAACAGTGAGCGACCCCAGCATGGTAGTTAGGTTTTGAAGCCCGGAAAAGGAGACCAAAGATGGATTTGCTGTCGCTGTTAGGGATGAAATTTCCTGAATCTGTTCTAACCCTATAAAATTATAGAATTTGGGATTCCTTTCAACTACAATCGAACCAACAATTGAATCTAAGGAAGTAAGACCATTAAAAGAGGTCAATTCCGGACATACAGAAACCTGAAAATTACCTTTTACACTTCTGAGATTTGATAAAAAAGATAAATCTTTGTTGGGGATCTTATATAAAGTAACGGACCCCTTAATCATTTCAAGATTGGCAAAATATTTCTTGTAATCAATTGGATCGGAGGTTGACAGGATCAAATTACCCTTTATTGTATTGTATTTCCCGTCTAAAAATCGTTGAAGCGTTGTATCGTTTCCATTGGAGTAAATATCGATACTCCCGTTAAAAACGTTTGGAGGGACTACTTCGACAGTAGATGTTGATGTACTACTTTTTTTGCAGGAAAAAATGGTAATGAACAATGCAAAAAAGAGGGCAATGACTAATAAATTATTTTTTCTCATCCAAATTAAAATTTCTAAAAGTGATTTGAGTCCCTCTCAAATCATCCTGACAAAGAAAAGAAATTTTAAGGAGAATATCTTGATTTGGTGAATTAATCCCTTTCAAAATAGAGGTTTTATAATTATTTAGACATCTCAAGCATTCTCACGATCGGCCCCTTTGCTAAATGTAACAGCTCTTCAGAAAGAATGATCTCGGGTTGTTCGTATTTAAGCGCTAAATAGAGCTTTTTAATCGAATTAAGTTTCATGAAACTGCAGTCGTTGCAACCACAGGTTGAATCGATCGAAGGAGCCGGAAGGAAGATTTTATCGGGGTTTTTAAGCTGCATCTGATGCAATATCCCACTTTCAGTCGCTACAATGTATTTATGGGATTTGTTCGTTGTGGTATAATTTAGCAAGGCAGTTGTTGAGCCAATGTAATCGGCTACCAATAAAACAGGTTTCTCACATTCAGGATGTGCAATTATTTCTGCATCAGGATGCTCATTTTTAAGATCGATGATCTTTTCCAATGAATATTTTTCGTGGACCATGCAGGCGCCATCCCACAACACCATACTTCTTCCGGTGACAGAATTGAGGTAATTGCCCAGATTCTTATCAGGGGCAAAAATAATTTTCTGATCTTTGGGAAAGGATTCCACAATTTTCTTTGCATTAGATGAGGTAACTATTACATCGGAAAGTGCTTTAACCTCTGCTGAACAGTTGATGTAGGAAATTACAATGTGATCGGGATGCAGTCTGATAAAACGTTCAAAATCAGCACCTGGCGCTGAATCAGCCAGAGAACAACCCGCCTTCATATCAGGGACTATGACTTTTTTCCCTGGGTTAAGGATTTTAGCAGTCTCAGCCATAAAGTGGACCCCGACAAATAAAATAATGTCAGCAGTAATTTTCTCAGCCTGCTGTGCCAAAGCCAGTGAATCACCTAAAATGTCAGAGATGTCCTGCAACTCAGGGGTGATGTAATAATGGCCAAGAATAACGGCATTCTTCTCTTTTTTCAAACGGAGAATCTCAGCTTTAAAATCTATCCCGGACTCAACAGGAACATCGACAAAACCGCATTTCTCGATGATTTTTTGATAAATACCCCTCATCTATTTTATTCAATAAAGAAGATACAAATGTAGAAAATCATACCAAAAGTCAATCATTGGTTCATTTTTATCAGTAAGTATCCTGGTAAGATGAGGCAGTAAAGAATAGATGGTAAAAAAATGTTAATAAATTTAAGCAAAAAGTTAATAAATAATTAATCATGGCTAAGTAAAATCATACTATTTAATCAACTGCTATAGTTATATTTGAGTTTAGTCGGGAGATTTCTCAACGAATATTAAAGTATTGATAATATGAATTAACCCGGGTGTGATCTGCAAAAAAATGTTAAAATCTACTAAATACAAGAATATCAATTATCCTAATAATGTTAAATTAAAACTATCATTGATGAAAAACAAATTTATTAAGCTTTGCTTGACGTTGGTACTGTTTGCAAGTATGGTTGCATCGGTAGTGGCTCAGGTTACTACCGCAAGTATTAGCGGAAAGGTTCTGGATCAGAACAAAGAACCGCTTATTGGTGCAACAGTCGTTGCAAAACATGTTCCTACAGGAACGGTCTATGGAACGTCGGTATTAAGTGATGGACGTTACAGCATTAGTGGTATGCGTGTTGGTGGCCCTTACGAAATTGAAGTGTCAATAGTCGGTTACGGGACACAGAAGACCAATAATTTATTTCTGACAGTGGGTGAAGAAGCCACACAAAATTTCAA
>JAMDDG010000247.1:0-2883 GCA_023488865.1 Bacteroidota bacterium
TTCGCTGGGTGCCTTGCCAATTGCCCTTAGTTAGGGCGAGGCTGCTTCCAGTCGTGTGCCGTTAGGCATCGTTATTGTAGGTGATATTTTATTTTCGCTGATTCTTAATCTATGTGGTTATGCAGCGTTTTCAGGTAAACCAGGCAACCATCCTCGATGTAAAAGCGGCACAATCCAGTTTTGAAAGTACCGGCTACCAATTGGTTAACCTGAAATTCGCGGCTAAAATTGCCGAAATTGAACTGAAGAGGCTGATGTATCAGTTGGGGAATTAATAAATATTATTTAGTACTAAGCCCTTCAATTTCTGAGATATGCGACAATAACTTGTCTGCGGTTGAAAATAGGTTAATTTTATTCTTAACACTCAAAGCGGATGCCAATTGGATAGCATCTAATGTCCTCAATCCAATTTTCCAATGGGTACCGATCAATTCTTGTGCAGTTCTTCGGAGAGAAATGCCTTCCGGGACAAATGTGAATTTTACAGAGTCTTTCTCAAATTTCTGTATTAATAGCTGAGCCTGGCCCTCATCTATCTCATTTTTTCTGCATTTTTTCCATACAACTGAGCTAAATTCGATTCTGGTAATCTCAGCCAGGTATAATATTTCAATACCAACCTTATTAAATAGCTCTATTAATGCGTCAGTTCCCTCTTCCCTGTGGTATAGCTTGAATAGGGATGAAGTGTCAAAGAAAATGTTCACAGCGCTTTGCGTCTCTCCTTCAAGACCTCATCTGAGAACGAACCTTTGTAATCTTTCAAAATCTCCTGAACCTCAAGAAAGGAAAAATCTGATACCTGCAAGTTACTTTTTACCTCCTCTTCAAAAGTAACCGTCACTTTCACCGGTTTTTCTGTTTTGATGGGTCTTTCCAATTTTAAATGACCATTAAAATAGGTTCCTGTAACTGTTGTCATCTAATTATTTTCTTACAAACCTACATAAAAAATTTTAAATCTGCATCTGACAGAAAGAAAACATGTTTAAATTCTGTACGACAAAAAAGGCACCCAGATGGATGCCTTTCTATTTTATTCCTAAAATTGTATTACTTGAACAAAAGCTTAAAGTTTTGATCGTTGGCATACTTGGCAAATTCAAGGTCGTTTTGGGCGATTGCGCGGTAAGCAGGATCTTTCTTCATGGCATTCACCAAAGATTCGTACATCAGGCTGGTTTTAGCCGTACGGGCAGCTACAATGGCTTTAAGGTAAGCGATGCGTCCCGATTCAACCGGAGCTGAATTTAAAGTCTTCAACGCACCGTTATTGTCGCCGTTCAATAGTTGGGCAAGTGCACGGTTGGCATAACTGGTGGATCCTTCGTCTAAGTATTTCACGGCAGTGTCATAATCCCCCTGCTTGATTTTCAGGATACCCAGATTTTCTTTAACCTCTTTGCCGGCGCCTGTAGCCGCTCCAAACAATACCTCCGCTTTAGCCCAATCACCGTTTTCCAAAGCCACGCAACCTAAGTTATTCTGGACTATCGGATTTTTAGGATCCAACTGATCTGCTTTCTGGAAATTAACGGCAGCAGCCGCAAAATCGCCATCATTCATTTCGGTATAGCCCAGGTTGTTGAAACCTCTCCAGTCGTCTGAATAAATTTTGATGAAGCTGGAGTAAATTGATTTTTGTTTGGCAATATCGTTGGTAAGCGAGGCTGCGTACAACAACTCAGCCTGATTAAGTTTGGAAGGATCGGTTTCGGCGAGTTTGGAAATTTCGGCATCTGTTCTGCCAATCAGGTTGACGTTTGCCGTAATTTTGGCACGGCGCAATTTTGGCAAAATTTCTTCGGCAACTTTCGTAAAAGCCGAAGAGAGGTTTTTAATTTCACGTTCGCGTACTTCCGGATCGGAGTACATGGCCAATACACGAAGGATCAGGTCTTTATCCTGAATATTTGATTTCTCCATCAAGGCTTTGAAGCCTTCCCAGTCTTCCGGTGTATTTTTTGAAGTGAGATCAGTTTTTACCTTGTCTTTCTTCAGGTCATTTTCAATAACATTGGTAGCAGAACCTTCCCTTTTCCCGGCCAATTTGGAGTTCAGGGCCATGGTCCCGTCCGGTGAAGCATAAGCAGAGATTTCTACTCCTTTTAATTCTTTGCGTTCGGCGCTGTAGGCATCCGCAATATATTTGTTCAAATGGGCAATTTCCGCTTTTGTTAACTCTTTGCTCCTTACTTCAGCGCTGTTGATCAGGTAAACAAGATCGGCCATATAGGCATCCGGTACGATCCGTTGGTATTTATCTATGGCCGAATCATAAATGCCGGTCGTATTTGCTTTCTTTGTCAAGCCCAGGATAGCTAACGGACTGTTGTCGACTAAGGTAGAGGTTGCAATCACCCCTTTGGCGACAGATACTGTTTTGAAATCCACCGACTTTGCCCCCTGACGGGCTTTGATACGAAGCTCAAGATCTGAACGTTGCATCTCTTTGTTGTAAGGGACTGACCCTTTGTAGCTGTTGCTTCCGCCTGCCACATAGGGAATAACTTTGTTGTTGTCCCTTACTTTTTCACCTTGCAAAACATAAGATTCAAATGCTTTCTCCCCTTCAGCATACTTTAACACGGGAGTTACCGTTACTATCACCTTCTTGGCAAAATATTTAGCCGGAAACTGGCTCTGGATCGTTGCATCCACTTTGCCTGCATGTGTTTCAAGCACTTCAGGGACTACGGTATAGCTTATCTTATCGGCGTTTTTCTTCATCATCTTCAACGAAGAACACCCGTCCATCACGAATGCACTCATTCCAAAAAGTACGGGTAAAATCAAACTTATCTTCTTCATAAAAAAAATCTTAAATGATTATTCGTTACAATCGATATTTAGAGATATAAGCCCATAAAAATACTACAT
>JAMDDG010000247.1:2893-7493 GCA_023488865.1 Bacteroidota bacterium
GGTGTAATGTCTGTGATATTTAACAAAATCAACATTTGAGGTATCTACAATTAAAACAGGAAAATCGTTCTGCTGAGAGAAGAAAGTAAAATAACCCTCCCTGATCTTTCTCAGATAATCGGCATCAATAGATTGTTCATAGTCTCGTCCTCTTTTTCGTATATTTATAAGAAGTTGGTTTTCGGGCAAATGAAGATAAACGAACAAGTCGGGCTTGGGCAGCCGTTCATAAATGATGTCAAAGAAATTCCGGTAGAGATTGTATTCATCCTGTGCCAGTGTATTTTGGGCAAAGATGAGTGATTTCATAAAATAATAATCTGCAATGGTATGCTGATGGAACAGGTCGCGGTTGGTCAGCTCCTTTTTTAACTGGCCATATCTTTCGGCCAGAAACGAGAGCTCAAGCGGAAAAGAGTATTTTTCGGGATCATTGTAAAATTTGGGCAGGAAAGGATTTTCTGCAAAACGTTCCAGGATCAGTTTGGTATCATATTCTTCGCTTAACATTTTAGCGAAGGTGGTTTTACCGGCGCCTATATTTCCCTCAATAACTAAAAAATCAAGGTTCATCATCCTACAACCAATATTAAGGTTTAATTGATCCCTAAAAGTAAAAATAAAAAATGCCCGTTGAAGGCGGGCATTTAAATCTATGTAAGAATTTTATTATTCCTGATTTGGTTTACGAAGCGAGTGACTGTGCGTGGGCGCTTTATGCTCCTCATTTTGATAAGGTTGTCTTTCCCCATGTCCATGATCCCTATCTCCACGGCTATGATCACGGTCACCGCGTCCCTGCTCTCTTTCCACATAACCTTCCGGTTTCGGCATCAACGCTTTCATCGATAGTTTCAATTTACCGGTACGTTGTTCAACTTCCAGCAATTTCACTTTCACGATGTCGCCAACGCTGAGCACATCTTCCGGTTTTTCGATCCGTTTCCAGTCGAATTCCGAAACGTGCAGCAATCCTTCTTTGCCTGGCATAATTTCAATGAATGCACCGAACTGGACGATTGATTTGACCTTTCCTTCGTACACCTCTCCCGGTTCGGGAAGGGCAACGATGGCACGGATACGGGCAACTGCTGCATCGATGGACGATTTGTCCGGAGCGCTGATCTCCACATAACCCAGATCGTCGATCTCCTCAATGGCAATCGTGGCTTTCGTATCGGCCTGAATCTGTTGGATAATCTTTCCGCCGGGACCAATAACCGGTCCGATCATATCTTTCGGGATGGTCATTTTGACGATGCGGGGTACGTTGGGTTTGTAATCTTCGCGCGGAACGCTGATCACTTCCAAAATTTTGCCCATGATGTGTTCGCGGCCTTCTTTGGCTTGTTGCAATGCCCTGGCAAGTACCTCATATGACAAACCGTCAACTTTGATGTCCATCTGGGTAGCGGTGATCCCTTTTTCGGTTCCGGTAACCTTGAAGTCCATGTCGCCAAGGTGATCTTCATCCCCAAGGATATCAGAGAGAACCGCAAATTTATCAGACTTCTTATCTGTGATCAAACCCATGGCAATACCCGAAACCGGGCGTTTCATGTTAATACCTGCATCTAACATGGCCATGGTACCGGCACAAACAGTAGCCATCGAGGAAGATCCGTTGGATTCCAAAATATCCGATACAATCCGGACAATGTAAGGAAAACCTTCCGGGATCATTCTTTTCAGGGCTCTGTGGGCCAGGTTTCCGTGACCGATTTCGCGACGGGAAAGGCCTCTGGGTGTTTTGGCCTCACCGGTGCTGAAGGGCGGGAAATTATAGTGTAACAAGAAGCGTTCTTTGCCTTTGAAAGTAACGTTATCGATGATCTTTTCGTCCATCTTGGTACCGAGGGTAACGCTGCTGAGCGATTGGGTTTCGCCGCGGGTGAAAATGGATGATCCGTGGGATCCAGGCAGGTAATCGACTTCGCCCCAAATAGGACGGATGTCGGTGGTTGAGCGTCCGTCCAGACGAATTCCTTCGTCCAGGATCATGCGGCGCATGGCCTCTTTCTCCACATCATGGTAATATTTTCCGATCAAGGTTTTGTTGACTTCCCCGGCCTCTTTCCCTTCACTGTAAGCTGCTGTAAATTCCTCTTTTATTTTGGCAAAGGAATCGTAACGCAGATGTTTATCGTTGATTAAAGAGCGGGCAACTTTGTAAACTTTGTCATAAGTAGCTTTCCAGACCTCAGCACGAAGCGCTTCGTCGTTCTCTTCGTGGCAATAGGTACGTTTCACTACGCCAACTTCTGCAGCCAGTTCTTCCTGGATCTTGCAGTGGATCTTGATGTTTTCGTGGGCGATTTTGATGGCCTCGAGCATTTCTGCTTCAGAAACTTCATCCATCTCACCTTCGACCATCATGATGTTGTCGCTTGAGGCGCCTACCATGATATCGATATCGGCTTCGGCCAATTGTTCAGCAGACGGATTAAGCACAAATACCCCTTTGATGCGGGCAACACGAACCTCAGAAATCGGGCCGTTAAATGGAACGTTTGAAACAGCAATCGCTGCCGAAGCGGCTAACCCAGCCAACGAATCCGGCATTTCATTTTTGCCCGAAGAGATCAGGGTGATCATCACTGCAGTTTCAGCGTGGTAATCATCAGGGAAAAGCGGACGCAAAGCGCGGTCCACAAGGCGGGCAACCAATATCTCATCGTCCGACGGACGGGCTTCCCTTTTCATGAACCCACCCGGGAATCTGCCTGCAGCAGAGAATTTCTCGCGGTAATCAACCGAAAGCGGCATGAAATCAACATTTTCGGCTGCTTCAGTAGCCGAAACAACAGTTGCCAGCAACATGGTATCACCCATTTTTACTACTACTGCACCGTCGGCCTGCTTGGCCAGTTTGCCGGTTTCAATCTGGATTGTGCGGCCATCGCCCAGATCAATTGTCTTATTTATAGCTTTGTACATATATCGTAACCAATAAAATTATTTTCTTTACAAAATTGGGTAAAACCGGATTAGATGATGCAAAAAAGGCAATCCGAAAATTGCCTTTTGAGGTTGTTCGCTTATTTACGAAGATTTAATTCTTTGATGATGGTGCGATAGCGCTCAATGTCTTTGCGTTTCAGGTAATCCAGCAACGAGCGGCGCTTACCTACCATTGAGACCAATGCACGTTGGGTACTGAAATCTTTTTTGTTGGATTTCAGGTGCTCGGTCAAGTGGTTGATGCGGTGTGAGAAAAGGGCGATTTGTCCTTCTGAGGTACCGGTGTCGGTAGCACTCTTGCCATACTTCTCAAAAATGTTCTTTTTAACTTCAGGATTCAAATACATAACTAACAGTTTTATCAATGATACAATGGCCGCTCCGCAGGATTCGTGTTCGATCACAACAGATCGGCATTAATTGGGGACAAAAATAAGGAATAATCACAACACTTGCAAGTGGCTTTTAATCTTTTATTTGCAGGAGAAAATGCCGAAAGTGCCGAAAGTGCCGAAAGTATTTAGACACTATGCATAATCAACTTTTGCCCGATGCTGCACTCCAAACACCTGCGGGTTTCGCAATATTCGTGGTGCAGATGGATCAGCGCCTGCGATTCGAGGGCATTAACGGAGATAATGCCGGCCGAAGCCCAATGGCGGAGAATAGTATTGTTTTCGGAGGGAAGCTCTTCCAGTATTTTCAAGGCCCGCTCTTTCAGTTCGGATTTGTTGTTGCGATCGCCATAGAGGAAGAGAAAAGGCGCCAGCACATTCACTAAGATCAGTTGAAAAGCCTCCTCCCCCATCCCTTTTTTTTGGTTTTTCGAAGAGCGGAGAAAAGTATAATGGGTATCCCAGAAGGTGGATATTTCGGTTCTGAACAAGGAACGATAATCAGCTACTGTCTCCTGCTGAATCACAGTCGGGAAAAGGGCAGGTGAACCATGCAGAATCCCTGCAAACTGGGCCAGCCGGATGGTTGGAAAATTCAGCGGATGCATGCGCATGAATTTCCAAAGATGACCGGCCATTGGCCTGAGACCATATTTGACGGAAAGAAATTCATACTCCTTTCGAAGCGACAGAGGATATTCATCCATCAACAGTTGCTCGTGGAGCAATCCGGCCTGACCGAACAAAAGCGCTTCCAACTGGAAAAGCTGGTCGTGGTGCTTTAGTAATACTGCCTGAGGGAGCGATCGCGCCAACCGCTCAAACGGATCGCCGTTCTGGCGAAAACCAAAACTCCTGGCTGAAAGCCGGTAAAAAGTCTCGCTCCAATCGTTATTCGAACTATCTAATAAACCTTCAATTGCTCCTATTTTTTGCTGGAGCCGTTCAATGGCCAACCCATTGAGAAAGAAGCGGATCCGGAAAGGGTCAATTTTATTGAGTTGCGAAGCGCAATTGACCCAGTCGTGCTGCTGCATTAAGGCTTTGTAGTTGTACTCGATCCACAAAGGCCATCCGATTTCGAGGGTAGGAATGGTGGACCCTGCGATGTTTATTACCTTCATATCATTCTCTGCCACCACATGCAAAATGGTATTCCGGTAGAGCGGATCGGATTGATGGCCATGCCGGTTCCAGTCGGAGGCTTTCAGGTGGATTTCCACATTGCCCGCCCAAAGCGTTTT
>JAMDDG010000398.1 GCA_023488865.1 Bacteroidota bacterium
GCGTAAAGAACCAGCCACGGGTCTGGTCGACCCCTTCAGCGACGAAGTCGGCTGGGAATAGGCTGTCAAACTCTTCCTTGTTTTCGAAAGGATAATGAAACTGGGCAAAAGGCATCGCCCCCGAATCAAACCAAACATCGATCAGGTCAAGTTCACGCACCATTTTTGCCCCTTTCGGGGAAACCAACACAATGTCATCCACGAACGGGCGGTGCAGGTCTATCTTATCATAATTTTCTTTGGCGTTGTCGCCTACAACAAAATCTTTGTATGGGTTGACAGACATTAAACCGGCAGCTACCGATTTTTCAATTTCGGTGATCAGCTCTTCAACCGAACCGATGCACAACTCTTCCGATCCGTCTTCGGTACGCCAGATAGGCAGTGGTGTTCCCCAAAACCTGGAGCGGGATAGATTCCAGTCGACAAGGTTCTCCAGCCAATTGCCAAAACGGCCGGTGCCCGTCGACTGCGGCTTCCAGTTGATGGTCTTGTTGAGGTCGATCATCTCATCCCTCACGGCCGTAGTGCGGATAAACCACGAATCAAGCGGATAGTAAAGCACCGGTTTATCAGTCCGCCAGCAGTGCGGATAACTGTGCTCATATTTTTCGACCCTGAAGGCTTTGCCCTCTTTCTTCAGCTGAACGGAGAGGTCGATATCCAGCGTCGCGTCATTTTCGGTCAGCGAATCATCGTACCCATTTTTGACAAACCGGCCTGCATATTTAGCGTACAGTTTTCGGTTGATGTTTGTTTGAACGTAAGCTGCATCAAGATCTTCCAACCGGAAGAAGCGGCCACGGCGGTCGACCATTGGTTGGCGTTTTCCCTCCCGGTCGATCAACAACAGCGGAGCTATGCCTGTTTGTTTGGCAACCCTGTCGTCGTCGGCGCCAAAAGTGGGGGCGATGTGCACGATGCCGGTACCGTCCTCCGTGGTAACGAAATCGCCCGGTATTACCCGGAAAGCGTCGCCCATTGGCTTCACCCAGGGAAAGAGTTGTTCGTAATTCACGCCAACCAGCTGATTGCCTGAAAATTCGCCTAACAGCAGGTAAGGTATATTTTTCCCTTCACCGTTGTAGCTTTCCAGCGTTAGCGCTTCATTCTTTTCCTGGAAATAGTGGTGGAAAAGATTTTTGGCCAAAATCACGGTAGCCGGTTGACCGGTATAAGGATTGAAGGTCTGAACTTTAACATATTTGATCGCTGCGCCAACAGCCAACGCGGTGTTGGAAGGCAAGGTCCAGGGCGTAGTCGTCCAGGCCAGGATGTAAAGATCGGTGACAACCTGGTCGAACAGTGGCGCAGACTTCCCGTCGCGGACCACTTTGAACTGGGCAATACAGGTGGTGTCTTTCACATCGCGGTAGCAACCGGGCTGGTTCAATTCGTGGGAGCTGAGCCCGGTCCCGGCGGCAGGCGAGTAGGGTTGGATGGTGTAGCCCTTGTACAGCAGGTTCTTGTTGTAGAACGACTTCAGTAGCCACCAGAGTGTTTCGATGTAACGGTTGTCGTAAGTGATGTAGGGATCATCCATGTCGACCCAGTAGCCCATTTTATGGGTCAGATCTTCCCATAGATCCGTGTATTTCATCACTTCACGCCGGCATGCAGCATTGTAGTCTTCCACAGAAATGTGCTTGCCAATATCCTCTTTCGTGATGCCGAGCGATTTTTCCACACTCAGTTCGACGGGCAATCCGTGGGTATCCCAGCCGGCTTTGCGCTTAACCAGGTAGCCCTGTTGGGTCTTGTAACGACAGAAGATATCTTTGATGGCACGGGATACAACATGGTGAATACCAGGCTGGCCATTGGCCGATGGCGGACCTTCGTAAAAGATATAAGGTTTCCCCTGGGCCCTGGTTGAGACAGATTTGTGAAAAGTATCGTCTTCTTCCCAGAACTTTAAAATATCCTTGTTGATCTGCGATAGGTTAAACTCCTTGTATTCCCTGAATTTCTTGCTCATAGCGTGTTACAACTCCCGTTTTTTTAAGAGCACAAAGATAATAAAAAGTACTTAGAGTGACTAAAGTGAACTAAAGTGCCTAAAGTTGGGAACTCCGGACAAATCAAGCTGGCAGCGCAAGTACTTTAGTCACTTTTTCCTACTTTAGTCACTTATTTCGAACTTATGGAAGCGCCTGACACCAAAATCATCACATTCTTCAAAAAGCATCACGTGTTAACCCTGGCAACTGTTTCGGGGGATCAGCCATGGGTTGCCAACTGTTTTTATGCCTTTATGGAAGAGCGGTTGGCTCTGGTATTTACTTCCGGGTACGAAACCAGGCATGTTCAGGAGGTGGTTCAAAACAAAAAAGTGGCAGGGAGTATTGTTTTGGAAACTAATGTGATAGGGAAGATCCAGGGTATCCAGTTCACGGGAACATTGGAACGGGCCGAAGGCGAGTTCCTTGCGGCAGCCGAAAAGGTCTATCTGAAACGATTCCCCTTTGCCGCACTGATGGATACTACCCTTTGGATATTACCTGTCGACTATCTGAAAATGACCGACAACCGATTGGGGTTTGGGAAGAAACTGATCTGGGAGAGGAGAATGGAATAGAACCCTACTTGATGGAATCGTATGACTGTATTAATAAACTCACTAGGTCATTTACTGAATATTTGCCAGATTTTTCTTCTTCAGGAGAAATATTCACTTGCCTTGTAATATTGTCTTGGTCATAAGGAATTGGTTTTGATATATTTTTTGGATCATCCATCTTATCATTAGATGTCCTGATCATAAACCTCAAACAATTATTCCTTTTCTGTATGGCTAAATATGCAAAGTTTAGTGATGTGTTATAAATAATCTCTTTTTTAGCAATGTGTCGTTCAACTTCTGGACTGATCTTCCTTATTTCAAGATCAATCCGGCTAAATAAATCTTTCAATTCAGATGAAGCCCCTTCTAAATGTTGGCCAACAGTTCTGGCGTCTCTTGGTTCTTTCTTAATTTTCTCAATTACAAAACCTTTACTCTTTGAAGTAATTAATTGCTCTGGTTCTTCTTCTCTTGTAATTACGCTTGAATTATTCTCAATCCTTGGTCTTGCATTATTACAGTAACGGTGTGTCAATCGAGCATTAATAGGAATTGTCTTACCTCCTGTCCAGTATTGTTCAATGTGATCAACTGCCGCATCATCTATTTGTAGAATCTTGTTGCCACAAATTGCGCATGTGTCGTTTAAAATAAAAAGTTCTTGTTTTAGTTGGTAAGTAAAACACCTTGGTTCTTTCACTCCGATGCCTATAATAGTTTGTAATGCCAATCTCCATTTATCAAAACGAATTGTTACAGCTCTTTTACTACTAGTTGAAAGTAAGATCGAATCAATAAAATCCTGATCATTTGTCATTAAGTCAATTAATGCCTCTCTAATTCTGTCCAGATTTTGGAAAACTTTGTTCTTGTCTTCTCCGGAAAACGAGTACATCAAAATATCAAATATTGAAACATTAAACTGCTGTGATTCCCATTTACCGTTTATATTCTTCTCGTCTCCACGATAATATCTTTTGAATGCGTTTTTGTCAAGTAATGATTTAATGATTTGAATTGTATTCTTGAAAGCTGTTCTCAGGTTTTCCTCCTCAATGGGAGAAATGTTCCTGTATTTTTCCATTGAATCATTCAGAAATTTCTTTATCGGTGATTTGTATTTCAGGTAGGTATTAAAATGAAACGATGCAAAACGTAAAACAAGTTCTCTATCCTTCATTCTCCTATCCGGTGAGGCAATTCCTAACAGGTATTTAAAATCCTTGTCTTGCGCTAATTCTTTGATTACTTCATTAAATCGCCCTCTAAAAACACAATTACGTAATTCTTGATCATTAAGTGGAACTGAACCGGAATTCAATCTTGCGAAGATTTCAAACTGTAAATCGCCATCTGATTCCTTCTTGAATTTAATTGCCCTTAATTTATAGGTAATAATCTTTTCTTGAAGTTCCTCAGAAAGTTGATTGAATTTTTTCCCATTAAGTTCTATGAAAACGTTTAAACCCGTTAATTTGAAATCGGTGTTGTCTGGGAACTTTCCATCAATAAACGAAAAAAAAGCCGTCAATCTTTGTTGCCCGTCAATTACGTTTTCTTTTCCGTCCTGTTCTTCTGATAAGTATATAATCGGTATAGGAATATCCAAAAGAGCTGACTCAATTAAACGGCTGCATTTAATTTTATCCCAAACAAATTGACGTTGGAATGCAGGTTGAATATTCAATCTACCTTTAACGAATCGTCTATGCAGCGAATTTATCTCTGGATCACCTTGCTCTGTATAGATTTTTCGTTTACCAGACAAGTCGTCTTGCTCCTCTGTATCCAATTCATCGTCAAGTTCTATCTCATCTATTGGTTCTGTGTCTCGGTAATTTTCTTCCATAATATTTATCTTAGTACCATAAATGTAAAGAAGTTCTTTGAATAAAAGCAAGGCTAAACTTGATAAAAGTTAAGAGTTAACTTTTAAGAATTCAATTTTTCTAAAAACTAAGTTGATCCAATACTTTTAAATGTGATTATTATTCCATTATTTTGCATTTGATAAAACAATACTCGATATAATACGTTAAATTTGAATAGATTATTGTTTTAAATCTGAAATCAATCCTTCAAAATGACTGCAATAACACCGGTCTCAACGCTTTCTGAAAAGAGTGCCGATATTTCCAAATGGTTCGATGAGCTTGTTTCTTCAATTAGAGTTGAGGAGATGCAAATCGTTACTGGAATTGCTCCAAAAGAAAAGCAGGATTTCTGGAAACCTTTTTTGGAAAACAACATGCTCGAAATTGCTCGTAAAAACCGTGAAAGCTCAGGTATGTTAATTATTCCTGACCTGTTGGCAAATTATTTTGCAGGCATTAAAACTCGAAACATAGAACTTAAATCATTATCCTTTCAACTCTCTGACTCAAAAATTCTGGTTTGGTCTGTGGTAAAAGATGATGATGAGGCCACCATGAATCAGCTCTTTTTACTGGAAGCGTCAATCAATGCAAAATATGGTGATTATGGTTTTCATGTTTCAACGACCATCGTGGAAGAGTCGGACAACTGTTCTGTTCCCCCTCAATTCAACACCGTAATTTAATGGCGAGTTTTGCAGATCATATCTCCCAGTCCAGAAAGAATTTAAGTTTTCTACAGGATATAAGCAATTTATCGGTGCAATATTGGGATTGGGATGTTACGGTGTGCTATTATGTGGCAGTTCATCTTGTCAATTCACACATAGCTTCAGTCTCAGACTTACACTACCGCAAACACGAAGAGGTTTCAAATGCGTTGAATCCATATATCAATTTATCCCTGACAAAAGTGACTGAAACAGTATATTTAGCTTATACCCAGCTTCAGAATCTATCCAGAAGATCCAGATATTTAATAAGTGAAAACATGGGGAATAGAAGTGCCGATGCGAATATCACTTACGACAAACACTTTAAAAGAGCCCTCGTTCATCTTGAAACATTGTTGACTTTCGTTGAATCTACTTACGGACAGGAATTCGAAAAGATAAGCGTTCGTTGTAATGAAGCGAGATCAATCCCTTTTAATCATTTTGTGGTCATTTGATTGGCAGTGGCTATAGCCCCAGGCAGAGTTTGAATATTCAGCCTGAAAAATCAGGGTACTGACATCCTCCGGACCGAAATCTTTCGTATGGACACATCCCGTTAGGGGAAACGATAAAACTGCAAAAAGAGTAAGTTTCTCACTTTATTCACTTCACAACCTTAATCACACTAATCTGCTTGATATTGATCACATTAGTATAGTCGTACTGGTAGAAGCCATCACTTCCGATCATCAGCAGGGAGGTTCCCAAAGGGATTACATCGTAGGCATTGATGTCGGGAAATTTTGCCAGTTGGTGTTCAGTAATTGAATAAGAATCGGCAGCGTTGTAAACTTTCAAACCTGCTGTGCCGTCGCAGACAAAAAGCAGGTCACCGTCGATGCTTAAACCATAAGGATTTTCCATGCCGTACGAACGGATCAGGGTAGGGTTCTTGACATTGCTTACATCCAGCACATCCATCCGGTTGATGGTGCTGCCGCAGGCATTCCCGCCACGAATCGTTACATAAGCCCGGTTGTTCTGAACGACCACAGGATCACATCCGGTTACGTGCCAGAAAGTAGAAAGGTAAACAGGTTTGTTCAGATCAGTCAGGTCGTACACCAACATGCCGTTGGAAGTTCCCAAAAACATGTACTTGTCGTAGAGGAACATGGTCTCTATTCCCCAATTAATTTGAGACTGCAATTCCAGCTTTGGATTATTGGCATCCGACAAATTGATATTGTAAAAAGTGTGGTTATCAACGGCCACTAAGTTATTTCCGGTCAGTCCGAAGCGGGCCATCGAACCGCCTATCCCTGCGCTGGAAGAGCTTGCCTCGGGAGCGCCGGAGGCATAATTGCCCGATAGCGCATCCATTTTCGCGAAGAAACTGTTGCCGTAGTAGATCGGATAAATCGGATAGTTGTTGGTATTGATTTCCTTACGGACAGTTTTCACGTTCCAGTCTACAACCACTCCTTTGGTATCATCTACCGGACCCATCCGATAACCTGTTTTTTCGTAGGCAGGAACCGAATAGGGAAATATATTCTTAATCCTTCCCACCTCTTTGGCTTGCGCCGGATTGGTAAGGTCGATTGCTACCAGGTCGATGTAACTATCGGCATACATTACATTGTTCTTTACCACAATGTCGATATTGCCGGGAATGTTGATAAATCCGATGTATTGCGGAGAAGCGGGATTGGCATTGTTGTAGATATGGATACCCTTCATTCGTTCGTTGATAAACAAATAGTTACCAGATACATAGATCTTACCAGGTTTGACCAGATCCTGCTGGCTGACCATTTTCACGGAAGTCCTGAAATCCTGGTAACTTAAGTAGACCGGCTCCAGTTGAAAGTACTGTTCGGTGAATTTATCTTTGCACCCGGCAAAGAGTAAAACCGTTAACAGCAGCGAAATGGATATATTTATAGCGGGATTTTTCATGGGGTTCTTATTTAAACATTAGGCCAATTTTAAGGGAAAGGCGGTTGTAATCGACATCCAATTTGTATTTGTCATTTTTGCCGTATCGGTGTCGCATCAGGCGGTATCCTGCACTAAAAGTAAGGGCAAGATTTTCGTTGATAGGCGCCTGAATCCCGATGGCCGGATTAAGCAGCCAACCTCCCCTGGCAGAGAGATCCTCCGAAGTCGGGATATTATAGGTGGGACCGGGACCAGGGTAGGTTAAAGAGTTCAGAATTGTCGGGTAAGCATAATAAATCTGTTGTTTGTAAGTGCCTCCCAGCGGAATGGAATACCCTCCCTGAAGCGCGATAAATGGTAATGCACCCTCGTTACGGAGAAAATACCTGAAGTCGGCAACTACAGGCAGATAAGTTTCGTTAAAGAATTCAACGCCCACGCCTATGCCCG
>JAMDDG010000044.1 GCA_023488865.1 Bacteroidota bacterium
TTCCTGTAACACGCGCCAAAGCTGAACGAGTAAGGATACCTTCGAAATAATGAAGTAGCGCCTGGGTATTTAATTCAAATTCGAGTTCATATTCTCCCTGCAACGCTTCAGGTATTTCGTCTCCGTCAGCCCGCATCGCTCCTAGGTGCCACTCCAGCGATTCGGTATAAGCTTTTTTCACCCCCTCTAATGTTTTATGGGTGGCGGCCAAACCAGGTACTTTATCGCAGCAGGCGCCATAATTATCTAACCAGCTTATTTGTACTATAATTTTTTCCATGTCCCGAATTCTTAACAGGAAAGGCGCTATCGCCAACCCGCTTGTTTGAATATATTGTTTAAAATAAATTGCTCCAACGTTTCGCTGGGTTTACCATTTATCGTCACTTTTCCTTTTTTTGTAACGTGTTTGAATTGACGATGGCTTCCTTTTTGATCGCTTAAATACCAGCCATCATCCCGAAGCATTTTAAGAACCTCATTAACCTTAAGTTTTTTCATTAATGCTAGGTTGATATTGCAAAGATAGTATATTTACTATCTTTAATAAAGCTTTGCCTAAATATTATGAAATTATTTTTTGGAATTATGCTTATCGAATGCTTGAATGGTCCGCGTTTATCTGGCATAGCTAATGAACAAAGAATCAGGTTTTACTTTAGAAATTATGGGTTATCTCCATTCTATAAAATATTTGGGCAAAACTATTTTTTAATCATTATCAAAATACTCAAACAGACAATGATTTCACAAACAAACATTGTCACGGCATTAATATAGAATGACCTCATAATGTTCATTCCATGTTATTATTCGTGTTTTTCTCGTGCTGTATTCCAAATTTCAAAGTCTAACAATAATAAATCCAATGAATCTTTCTTTAGTCCATAATATTTTGATAATCTATCCAGTGTCAATCTAATTGTTTCTTTTGGCTTAGGTATATTTTCAAATGCTGAGGTATCTTTGTATTCCCAATCTTCTGTAAGGAGAGTATAATCACTCGGTTGATTAATGCGTAAATATTCTATTGCAATTCCTTTTACAACCGATTCATTTATGTGATATTTCACAGACAATAAACCAATTATCCTATTGTAATCTCTCCAAATAAAATCTTCAAAATACGTGTCCTTTCTATTTGTATTTTTTATTGGCTCCTTTATTTTTTTATTATCTGAGCAGAAATATATTGCACCCAATATGATTGCTAATCCGATCAGCCATGATAAAATATTCTTCATAGGATTTTAAATTTAGTTTGGTCAAATGGATTAAAATTCACTTTCAGTAATACTATATGTCTGCATATTACCATTTTGGACTTTATAGAGAGTCATGGTTATATTATTGTATTCTGTGCCATCCATTGTTTTCTTTTCTTCAAGTTGAAAATACTCAGAGCGAAGTAAAGATCCGGTACTAAGATCCCTATAACGTATATCATAACACCCTTGAGCAATTCTATTTAAAGTAAATTTTTCAAATGCCGGAATATAAAACTCTCTCACTGGGTGAGAATTGTTATTGTCATAATAAACTAATTTAGCATGCACATCAGAATCATTCATACTATTGTCAATAGTCACTTTTGAATACCCTTTGGTATTTCCAATTTTTTGACCAGTTAAATAACCTGCTTTTGTTGGCCAATATCGACCATAAGGGTCTCTATTTGGTCTGATGTATGAATATCTTGGTGTTTCTATTTGCGGAGTAGGATTAACTTTCTTATAAGGATGAGTTTCTATCTGTTTATTATTAGAATTGCTATCAAATAATGCGAATAACAATGCGAATAACATCAAATAAAATATTCCATATTTTAAAAGATGAACTAAAACAGTAAAAGGAAGTTTTTTGAAATCAATTTTTTGAGGAATTTTTGTTTTTTTAACTTTTTGCTGCGGCTGTTTTTCATAAGGTTTTTTAAATATTATTTCGGGTTCAAAAATTTCTTGAACTTCTTGTGACTTTATCCATTCATCGTGTAATTTTCTTTTGTTCTCATTGGATAAAACCTCGTATGAATGATTTATGATTGCCATAATTCGAACTGATTCTGTATTATTAGGGTTTTTATCCGGATGGTATTTCTGTGACAAGGATCGATATGCTGCCTGAATAACCTCTATAGGGGCATTCCTAGCCACCTTTAAATTGTCATAATGAGTTCGAAATTTTTTCACGATTAAATAGATTAGGCGCGGAGTTTCTTGATTTTAAATTATAGTCGATTTAGTTTTGTTCAAACAGATTAATGCATGATCAATTTCTGTCTTACAGAATAGTTTAAGAGTACACTCCGGTTTTTTGGTTGTGCAACTTTTTTCAGTCGTGTTCATTCAGTGCAGCCAAATTAGTTAGAATCTGAAGAATTCAATATATAAAAAAGACGCGACCCCTCTTTCTTATTTGTAAAGTTGAAGTAATTCCAAAGACTTAACTTCGCTGCTTAGATTAGAACACAGTCTGATATACAATAATAAGTAATTTACAGAAATATTATACTATGATAATTAAAAAAAGAGTTACAACCGTTGTTTCTAACGCTGTAACTCTTTTACTGGCAATTGTTTGAACTCGGAGCCACTCATGGGACTCGAACCCACGACCTGCTCATTACGAATGAGCTGCTCTACCAACTGAGCTAAAGTGGCCAATGAACCGCAAAAATAGAAAAATGTTTGAGACCGGAAGGGGTAAAAGTTAATTTTCCCAGTCTAAAATAATTTTTCCGCAATTTCCCTCTTCCATTATTTCAAAAGCCTTCTGAAATTCGGTGTAATGGAAACGGTGGGTGATTACCGGGGCGATGTTCAATCCCGATAACAGCATCTTCTCCATTTTGTACCAGGTTTCGTACATTTCGCGGCCGTAAATGCCTTTCAGGGTAAGTCCTTTGAAGATAACCTTATCCCATTCTATTTGTGTGGTATCGGGCAAGATGCCCAACAACGAAATTTTTCCTCCGTTGTACATCGACTTGATCATGCTGTCAAACGCAACCGGTGAGCCGGAAACTTCCAAGCCGATATCGAAGCCGGCAACCATGCCAACCTGCTTCATGGCCGCTGAAATATCCTCTTTCATCGGATCAATCACCAACGTTGCCCCCATCTTACGGGCCAGTTCTCTCCGGTATTCGCTTACTTCCGATCCAACCACATTGCGGGCGCCTACAAACTTGCAGATGGCAATGGCCATACATCCGATAGGTCCGCCAGCCCCGGTGACCAATACGTCCTCGCCAATCAAAGGGAAGGAGAGGGCCGTATGGGTGGCATTTCCCAGCGGGTCCATAATTGAAACCAGCTCGTCCGGAATCCGGGAGTCAATATGCAAAACATTTTCAGCCGGTACGGCTACATATTCGGCAAAGCCACCGTCGCGGTTGACGCCAATGCCAATGGTGTGGTCGCAGATGTGTTTTCGTCCCCTTCGGCAATTGCGGCAGAAACCGCAGGCAATATGACCTTCCACAGTAACCCGTTCACCTATACTTACCTTGGTGACCTCATTTCCAATCTTTACAACTTTACCCACATACTCATGGCCTATGGTCATGGGCGTCTTAATGGTTTTTTGCGCCCAGGCATCCCATTTGTAGATGTGCAGGTCAGTTCCGCAAATAGCAGATTTACTGATTTTTATCAACACTTCATTGACGCCTGGTTCCGGAATCGGAACCTCTTCCATCCACAACCCCTTCTGAGGAAGGCTTTTTCTGATTGCTTTCATCTGTTTATAATTTGTTTTTTAATTGCCAGATGGAATACCCATGTAATCATTTTCGGTTGGTGTGAATATTTTCTCATGGGTATTTCATATATTATGTTTTAAAAAAACTTTAATCAATTCGCTATTAGCCTTTAGCTGTTGGCTTTTAGCACTGGAACCGACAATCCAAAATCGAAAATTGAAAATCGAAAATTTTATCCTGGTAATAATATTTTTCGATTGGAATGCATCCGGATACAAAGTAACTAATTTCTGTCGCTCCAATTCCTAATAAATATCACCCTTTCAATCATTTTATCCTACCGGGAATGCTGTCGATTGACAGCCTGGTTTTTCAAAACTCCCGAAGTTGATTACTTTTATCAAAATATTTCAAGTAAATGAATTGCTATAAATCAAACCTTCTCCGGATGCTTTTACCGGGACAACATACAATCCCTTTCTCATTTTCGCATTTTCGCATTTTCAAACTTTCAGATTTTCAAATTTATGCTCAAATACCTCATCCTCCTCTTCTACGCGCTCCTGATGATCGGCATCGGCATTCATTCTTCCCGCAGGATCCGGACTTCAGGCGATTATCTGGTAGCCGGGAACAGGGGAAATATCTGGCAGATAACAGGTTCATTGCTCGCCACTATCCTGGGCAGTTCAGCAATTCTGGGCAGTTGTGATCTGGCCTTCACGCAGGGATGGGCTGCCGCCTGGCTGCTTTTATCTGCGTCGATCGGACTTTTGCTATTGGTTTTTGTGGCTCCGCTGGTCAAGCGCAATGGAAAATATACTTTGCCGCAATTGATTGGAGATCAATATGGGAAAGAGGCTAAAATTATTGCCTCTTTTATTATCCCGATAGCCTGGATTGGTGTGATTGCGGCTCAAATTATCGGTGGCGCCAAAGTGATGAATAGTTTTTTCGGGTTAACCTACGAAGGATCAGTTTGGGGGATCGGTCTTTTGTTCATATTTTATACTGTAATTGGCGGTCAGGTTTCGGTCATTAAAACAGATCTTTACCAGTCGTTTATCATCATACTTGGAGTGTTAGCCATTGCCGTCTATCTTTTATTCTGGGTTCCTGTTAAACCGGTAGAAATAACTGTGATGAAATTTCCTTTCAACAATGGATTTCGCCCCATGGATCTTTTCGTTTTATTTTTAACCTACTCGGCCACTTTTTTGGTGGGACCGGACATTTATACTCGTTTATTCTGTGCCAATAGCGAGCAGGTGGCCAGAAAAAGCGTACTGCTCACTGCCCTGATCCTTATTCCTTTTGCGTTCATGATCACTTATCTCGGTGTGTTTTCAGCCCATCAGTTTCCCAATTTCGACTTCAAACAGGGTTCCTCGCTGATTTCCGTAATGAACTATATTTTGCCGGAGTGGGGGATAGGCCTGCTGGTTGCAGCGATCCTGTCGGCTGTCATGTCGTCAGCTTCCACTACCCTGTTGACTTCCTCGGTCATCGTGGCCAATACCATCAACAAAGATCTTGATTCACCGGTTTCGTTGCGGCAAACCAAGCTGATCCTGATATTTATCGGACTTACAAGCATTTTATTGTCACTAAAAGTAACATCCATTGTTCAGTCGTTGCTTATCGCCCTCACTTTTTTCTCCGGGGCGTTTATCGTACCGGTATTGGCAGGATTGCTGGGTTTCAGAAACAACCGTCTTCATAGTAATCTGGCTATTGTTTTGGGTGGTTTGGTAGCCTTAGCAGGAAAGATAACCGGGATGTATGGCAACAACCTGACAGGTAATATTCTTATTTTGGGCGCTTTTTTATTAAACGGACTGTTGCTTTTCCCGGGTGGAAAGTGGATAAAAACATCAAAGATTTCTACACGGACATCCTAAATTACACATAACTTCCTGGTATTGAACAGATCAAATCTGTGTCTGAACAATAATCCGGTACTTTTTAAACATTCACTACCGGAGCTGTCTGTTTTTGTCAAAATCCATTAAATTTGCAAACCGAAATCAAAATTGTTTTAAACTATGGGACGCGCATTTGAATACCGTAAGGCCAGAAAGATGAAACGTTGGGGCGCAATGGCCAAAACATTTACCAGAATAGGCAAAGAGATAGCAATTTGTATCAAAACCGGCGGACCGGATCCGGTGTCCAATTCCCGGTTAAGGGTATTGATGCAAAATGCGAAAGCTGCCAGTATGCCTAAAGAAAATGTGGAAAGGGCGATCAAAAAAGCAACATCCAAAGATCAGGCAGATTACAAAGAAGTGGTGTATGAAGGATACGGTCCATACGGGATTGCCATGTTGATTGAGACGGCTACGGATAATCCGACCAGAACTGTTGCCAATGTTCGGAGTTATTTTACCAAGATGAATGGATCATTAGGCACAACCGGTTGTGTTGACTACCTGTTTGAACGCAAATGTCAGTTTAAAATAGCCGGGAAAGCAAACCTGGATATTGAAGAACTCGAATTGGAAATGATTGATTTTGGTGTTCAGGAAATATTCGAAGAAGAAGGGAACATTATTATTTATGGTGATTTTGAGGCTTTCGGCCCAATTCAGAAATATTTGGAGGAAAATAATTTTGAAATTATCAGCGCTGATTTTGAACGCATTCCATCCGAAACCAAAGAATTAAACGAAGAACAAATGGCTGCCATCGAAAAATTGTTGGCCAAATTTGATGAAGACGAAGATGTAACCAATGTCTTCCACAATATGAAAGAATAGAATGGTTAAAAAAATTTAACAAAAAATTTATATTAAAAAATTTGGAATTATCTCAAAAAAGAGTTAACATTGTACAAAGATTGATTTAGTCAATAAAAATATTTAACGAACCCTTTCACACTTTGAAAGGTTATTTAGGTTAGGTTTAGGTTAGGTAAAGCAGGGAGGTTTTCATACTCCCTGCTTTTTTCTTGGATTATTCCCCATCTTTTAACCATCTTTGTTGTCAACGATCTCAAATGAGTTAAATTTGCGGCTTCAAACTGATGTACTAGTACTATGACTGATTTTCTTCCTACCCAATATCACCTAAAATCGCTCTGTTGTGGAAAAGAATATCCTGATAAGAATTGGGAACTTCTTTGTCCTAACCACAACGCCGATCAGCATCCTTCGGGTTTGATCAGGGCCGTTTACGAACAAAAGAAAATTGAGGTACATCCCGGGTATGCTGGGTTATATCGTTTTGCAGACTGGTTGCCTGTTGAGAAAGCGCTGGAAGGGTCCGGCGCTCCTGTAACATACAAAAGTGAAGGTATCGCTGAATTACTTGGCCTGGGAAATTTATACATTACTTTCAATGGATTTTGGCCGGAGAAGGGTGCTTTTATGAAATCCGGCACCTTTAAAGAGTGTGAAGCTTTTTCAGTTTGTGCCAGGCAAAACAATTCCAAAGGGGTTATGGTGGTGGCCTCAGCCGGAAACACTGCCAGGGCATTTGCCAGGGTGTGTTCTCAAAATAAAATCCCCCTTCTTCTGTCTGTCCCGTTAGATAATATTAATGCCCTATGGTTTGACAGTGAGCTCGATCCCTGTGTAAGGGTTATTTCTTTTGAAAAGGGCAGTGACTATTCTGATGCCATTCATCTCGGCAATCTTGCGGTAGAATTGGAGGGTTTTTACCCTGAAGGAGGTGCCAATAATGTTGCGCGCCGGGATGGAATGGGAACCACTGTAGTTTCTGCAGTAACCACCATTGGAAAAATCCCTGATTATTATTTTCAGGCTATTGGCAGTGGTA
>JAMDDG010000238.1 GCA_023488865.1 Bacteroidota bacterium
CATCCGGGAACCCTATTTTATCAAAGTTCCCGGACTGACCCACGGAGGAGAAACCTGCAATGTTCCCGTTACCGGGACTGACTTCTATCCAACCATTCTGGATCTGATCGGAGAAAAACTCCGTCCGTATGATCACAACGACGGAATCAGCCTGTTGCCGTTGTTAAAGGGAAAGAGCGTGGACGAACGATCCCTGATCTGGCATTATCCCCACTACGGGAACCAGGGAGGCGAACCCTCTTCCATTATCCGGAAGGGCGACTGGAAACTAATTCACTATTACGAGGATGGCCGCGAAGAGTTGTACAATTTAAAAACTGATCCCGGGGAAACGACCGATGTGTCAAAGAAAAAACCGGAATTGGTACAACAAATGAGCAAAGAACTGTTCAATTACCTGAAGAAAGTGGGTGCCAAATTCCCTGTCAAAGATCCTGAATACAATAAAGAAGCAGAGAAAAAATACCTTGAGGGTGTGGTAAAGAATAAATTGCCTCAATTAGAGAAGCAGCGACTTAAAACTTTATCAAAAGATTTTGACCCGGGAAACAATTGGTGGGGAAGTAAAGTGACAGTGGATTGATCAAATAATCTTAAAATAGAAAATTGCCCTGCTGTCGGATGGGGTTGTTAAAAAAAAATAATATTTTTTGGCCCGTTGACCGTGCATTTATTATTTTTCTAAATTTGGCGGCAGCGCTGAGAAATTCCCCTTACTTCCAAGACGATCGGATTAATGACAAAGAGGTGGAATCTCAAAAAACTTTCTGAGAAAGGGAGTTTTTGCCTACAAAATTGATGAATACCGAAAAAATTTGGCCGGAAAATTCGTGACCACCCTGTTTCTTGGTATTATCTGGCTGTGATTGAGTTAAATAAGGGGAACACTTAAGAGTTTAAATTTCAGGATGAAGCTTAGCAAATTATTCAAAAAGGTAAAATCAAGATATGGACTCGTCGTATTGGGGATACTGATTACGTCGTTTTTTATTATCTCTTTTAACTTGGTTTCAGATTACACCTCAACCGACAAATACTGTGTCTCGTGCCACATCCATCCGGTTCAGGATCAAAACTGGAGGCTTTCCGAGCACTACAACAACAAATCAGGATTTGTAACCCACTGCGTTGAGTGCCACCTTCCGCCCAAAGGACACGGGTACCTTCCGGCGAAAGCCAAACATGGGCTCAAAGATCTTTATGGTAAATTTTTTAAGGACAGCGCATCCTTCGATTGGGAAGCTAAAAAATCACTCGAAAATGCCAAAAAATATGTCTACGAACAGTCCTGCATCCGTTGCCACCAGAATCTCTTCCCTGTCACGTTATCCGTCAATGGCAGCAACGCCCACCTGCAATATGTCAATAGTCCGGACGGACAGAAACAAAACTGCATCAATTGTCACCTCAATGTTGGCCATTACGACAAAAACAACCTCCATGGCCACAACATCAATTTTGGGATAACCGAAACGGTCGCCAAAGAGGTTTTCACAGAACCCGCCAAAGTTCAGAAGTTTGAAAATTTTACCGAAAAAGTACCCGGAACGATCCTCTCTTTCGAAATGGTAGCTATACCTGAAGGGACTTTTGAGATGGGAAGTCCCGAAAGTGAAGAACTTCGGAAACCGGATGAAGGTCCGGTCAGAAAAGTTCATCTTTCCAAATTCTGGATGGGCATAGCAGAAGTTAGTTGGGACGAGTACCTCGAATTTTTCAAAGCTACGGCTTCACAGGGCCGCAAAGAGGCCGTCGTTACCCAACCTGTCACAGATGCTATCACCGGTCCGACCCCTCCGTGGGGCGCTCCCGACCAGGGCTGGGGAAAAGGGTCCCATCCGGCCATCACCATGTCCTGGAAAGCAGCCAATACCTATTGCCAGTGGCTTTCCAAAAAGACCGGCAAGAAATACAGGCTTCCCACCGAAGCCGAGTGGGAGTATGCCTGCCGCGGCGGTTCCCAAACACCCTATTTCTTTCCGGGTAACCCGAAAAAATTCACTTCCGCCGGCATAATGAACAAAATATTTGGCGCCGACACCACTGTGATCAACTCATACGTAATCTACAAAGAAAACAGCCAGGCAAAAACCAGGGAACCTGAATCGGTGTGGGCAAATCCTTTCGGATTAAAAAATATGTTGGGCAACGTTGCCGAGTTCTGCTCAGATTATTATGCGCCAAATGCATACAAAACCGCCTCCGGCGAAACACTCACCAATCCTACCGGTCCGGCAAACGGGCAGGAACATGTGATCCGCGGCGGCTCCTTTAAGAGCGATGCCAAAGATGTACGGAGCGCCGCCAGGGATTTCACCAAAACCAAAGCATGGCTGATGACCGATCCGCAGATGCCGAAGAGTGTTTGGTGGTATTCAGATAGTAACGATGTAGGTTTCAGAGTGGTCTGCGAACCAGACTCCACGATTGTTGGTCAGTAAAGATTTACCTTAGCATGGAAAAAAAGACGAATATTGACAGAAGAAAATTTTTAGGGGCCGGTGTCCTCGCCGGTGCAGCTGTTATCGGGGCCAACGCCCTGCTTACTTCCTGCCAAAAGGAAGCATCCAACGCCTCGCTCGGTCTCCCTCCAATTTTAAAAGGGGCCCCCAAAGGCAGAAAACTGCGCGCCGGTTTAGTAGGCGCCGGGAACAGGGGCACAGGCGCCGCCATCAATTTTATCAGCGCCGGGCCTGATCTGGAAATCATCGCGGTAGCGGATGTTTTTCAGGATAAGATCGACGCCTTCCGCGCCAGGTTCAAATCCTTCAACCTGGAGGTGCCCGAAAAAAATTGTTTTACCGGTTTCGATGGCTACAAGAAATTAATGGCGCTGGAAGAATTGGATGTGGTCTTGCTGGCAACACCTCCCCGGTTCCGTCCCTATCATTTTCTGGAAGCCATCCAAAACAAGAAACATGTCTTCATGGAAAAACCGGCAGCCGTCGATCCGGTCGGTATCCGCTCTGTCATCGCTACCGCGAAAAAAGCGGAAGCGCTGGGACTTTGCGTGGTAACCGGCACCCAACGCCGCCACCAGGAAGATTACATCGAAACCTACAAACGCATAAAAGCCGGCGCTATCGGACGGCTTACCTCCGCCAAGGCATTCTGGGACCAGGAACACGTCTGGTTCCGTACCCGCGAAGAGGGCTGGGACGACATGACCTACATGGTGCGCAACTGGAACAATTTTTGCTGGCTTTGCGGCGACCATATCCTCGATACCCACGTCCACAATATCGACGTAGTCAACTGGTTTATGGGCAAAACACCAATCCGCGCCATCGGGAACGGTGGCCGTCACCGCCGCGTCACCGGCGACCAGTACGACTTCTTTAACATCGATTTTGACTACGGCAACGGGGTCAGCTCGCACAGCTATTGCCGCCAAATCGACAGTTGTGCCAATGGCACCGGCGAATTGGTAATGGGGACGGAAGGCTATACCAATTGCGTCAATACCATCTGGGACCTCAACGGGAAAGTCAAGTGGCAATTCGAATACCCGAAAGACGAAAATGGCAACACGATGAGCCAACTCAAAATACCCGCTTATGTGCAGGAACACATGCACTTGGTTTATGCGATCCGAAAAGGGGAGTATGTGAACCAGGCCGAGCAGACAGCCCTTTCTACCCTCACCGCCATCATGGGCCGGACAGCTGCCTACACCGGACAATTAGTTACCTGGGAAGAAATGATGAAATCCGACATGCAACTGGGTCCCAAAGAGCTGCAGTTTGGTCCGGTTGACATGAAATTTGAGGTACCCGTACCCGGAACGCCTCCCAATGTTTAACCCCTCCTTACCACGGATTACACAGATTGCACGAATTAAAAGAAAAAATAAAACTATTCAACCATTATAAACAAAATAGTCACCTCTCCCTTAACCCTTCGACAAGCTAAGGGAGCCCAATCGAAAATCCAAAATCCAAAATCGAAAATTGTTGCCCTTTTAACATTTCAGACTTCTTAATGGTTGAATAGTTTTATTTTTATTCAACATTATGACAACTAATTCAAACAGAAGAACTTTTTTGAAAAATTCGGCTGTTGCATCGGTGGGGGCAATTATTCTTCCACAGATCATCCCTTCTACCGCTTTGGGGATGGGGGGAAGGTTAGCGCCCAGCAACCGGCTCGTCATGGGGGCCATCGGTACCGGGTCCCAGGGCAAAAACAATATGCGCAGCTTTCTCCGGCTCAACAAAGAGGTACAGTTTGTAGCGCTTTGTGATGTGGATACCAACAACCTGCAGAAAGCAAAAGAAATCGCCGATGCAGCTTATGCCAACAACGATTGCCGTGTTTATGGCGACTTTCGCGAATTTCTGGCAAAAGAGAAATTGGATGCTGTCTCTATTGCCCTGCCCGATCACTGGCACGGGATCATCTACACTGCTGCCGTGGAGAAAAAACTGCACGTGTATGGCGAGAAACCCATCTGCCGCACGATCCGGGACGGACAAAATATCGTGAAGGCCGTACAAAAAAATAAAATCACCTGGCAAACAGGCAGCTGGCAAAGATCGAATGCCAATTTCCACCGGGGGGCCGAATTGGCCATCAATGGACGGATAGGGAAAATCAATTTAATTGAAGCCGGTCTTCCCAACGGGAACAGAGGGATTGGAACTCCGCTTCCCATGGAAGTTCCCAAAGAACTGAACTGGGACATGTGGTTGGGACCTGCCCCGAAAGTACCTTACAGAGGGGTCTGCCACTGGAACTGGCGCTGGATCCTGGACTATTCCGGCGGACAATTGACCGACTGGGCCGGGCACCACATCGATATCGCCAACTGGGGCGCTGGTTTGGAACACACCGGTCCGGTTGAAATCGTCGGCGAAGGTGTCTATCCAAGGGATGGCATATACAATGTACCTGTCGAGTACGACTTTATGTGTACCTATGCCAACGGGATCAAAATGAGGGTTGCCAATGAATCCCGCCTGAGATTCGGATCAGGGACCACCTGGTACGGAGACAAAGGATGGATCCATGTCAACAGGGGAAATGTCCTGACCGCTTCCGATCCAAAGATATTGGAAGAAGTAATTGGTGAAAAAGAGATTCACCTGATCAAAAGCAACAACCACTGGCAAAACTTTGTCGATTGTGTCCGTTCGGGCGCGAAAACCATTGCTCCGATCGAGGGCGCTTACAGGGCAATCTCGGTCGCCTTGTTAGGCGAAATCTCCATGCAAACAGGTCAAAAGATCAAATGGGACCCTAAAAAGGAGGAGATTATCGGTAACCCGATGGCTGCCCGTTTGCTCGATCGCCCTTATCG
The DNA here is from genome assembly GCA_023488865.1 of Bacteroidota bacterium. Lineage (GTDB taxonomy): Bacteria > Bacteroidota > Bacteroidia > Bacteroidales > Prolixibacteraceae > CAINVV01. The sequence goes on from JAMDDG010000238.1 coordinate 5,300, forward strand.
CCAACCCTGGCAATTACCAACTATATAGCCATAAAAATTGTTTGAACTGTTTTTTGAGTTTAAAAAGTTTGAAATGTTCATTGTCCGGAACATTTCAAACCTTCAAACAATTCAAACCCTTCAGACAATTCGCAGTTGTCCGCTGTGTAAGAATTATTCAACATACAAATTAAGATACATTATGAAAAAATCATATTTCCTTCTCCTGCTTCTGGCCGGGATTTTCTTCCTCTTTCCGGCTTGTCAAAATAAAGCTGCCTACAAAGCATTGATCGTAACCGGTCAGAGCAATCACAACTGGGAAGGCGCTTATCCTATCCTGAAAGAATTGCTGGTCCAAACCAATCTGTTCACCGTTGATGTCGCCAAAACACCCGCCAAAGGGGGCGATATGTCCTCCTTTCAGCCCGATTTCAAAAAATACAATGTCGTGGTAATGGATTACAACGGCGAATCCTGGTCAGAAAAGACAAAGGCTGCATTTTTAGCCTATGTAAAAAATGGCGGGGGAGTGGTCATCTATCACGAAGCGGACAACTCTTTCGCCGACTGGAAAGAATACAATGAGATCATCGGTCTTGGCGGTTGGAACAACCGCTCTGCAAAAAATGGCCCTTATGTCTATTACATGAAGAACAAATTGGTGGTAGACTCAATATCCACCGGTCCGACAGGTTCTCACGGCCCTCAGCACGAATACGTGGTGAAAGCCAGAAATACGGAACATCCGATTATGAAAGGACTTCCAACATCCTGGATCCACGGTAAAGATGAGTTGTACAGCACCCTGCGCGGTCCTGCCAAAAATATGGAGATCCTGGCTACCGCTTATGCGGATACCGCTTTTAAAGGAACCGGCAGGGACGAACCCATGTTGATGACCCTCCGGTATGGCAAAGGGAGGATTTTCCATACCGTTATGGGCCATGTCGGGAAAGAGGAAACCCACCCGGCCACCGAATGTGTTGGATTTATCGTAACCTTCCAACGCGGCACGGAATGGGCTGCTTCCGGCAAAGTTACCCAGGCGGTACCGCTGGATTTCCCTAACATCGGCGGGGCCGTCTCAAGACCGGATTATAAGGAAACTACCCTCGCAGATGATCTGGACAAAATCTCCAAATACACCATCGACAGAAGCACCCGTAATTACACGGATCTTCAGGGAAGAATACGCAAAGTCAGCGCGAATCCTGCCGCTTTGCTGGATATTGAAAAAAAGATGGTCAAGGTTTTACAGGACCGGGATGCTACCGTCGAAGGGAAAAAACTGCTTCTGAGGGAACTGGCCTGGATGGGTTCTTCCTATTGCGTTCCGGCGGTTCAGGAACTGCTGAAAAATGCCGACCTGAAAGAAGCAGCTACCTTCACTTTGGAAAGAATGAAAGGCCCCCGCAAAAACTGAGTATTGGGACCTTCTTCCCATTTTTTAGTACTAATCGAATGTAAACAGATTGCTTCCCACTTCGTTCCTTCCCGATTTTCGTTCGGACAGGCTGTCGTCGCAGTGAAGTTGTATAATTTGGATTTTGTGGTAGGCATCAGATTGCTTCCCACTTCGTTCCTCGTGGTCGCAATGACGGATCATTTTTGGGGAGGTGAGAGTGGAGAGAAGGAGGCGGATCATCAGTTTTCGGTAATAGCAGAATCGCCGCCCGCCTCCTTCTCTCCACACTCACAAAATCAACAGCATACCGTCATTGCGAGTCGGAACGACGAAGCAATCTGTTGCCCTTGAAGTATCTAAATGACCTGCTTTGACGATTCAACCTATTTAAAGAGAGTTCTCACTGGATCTGAAACTGGATTTTATAACAAAATGTAGAAAACCTCTCAAATTTTCGCTAATTTTAGAATCAATTTAATAATTTCAGGGTCTCCGTGAAACTCTGTGTAATATTTTAAACGCAATAATATATGTTCAGCCTGGTTATCCCCGTCTACAACGAAGAACAACTGATCGACGACCTCGTTCCCAGGGTGGTTGCAGCAGTCGGATCCTTTGCCGATAACTATGAATTGCTCTTTATTGACGATGGAAGTACCGATACAACCGTTGAGAAGCTTCTACACCACCGGGCTAACAACAAAAAAATTAAAATTGTTTCCCTCTCCAAAAATTTCGGCCACCAGGCGGCCTTCGCGGATGTAC
>JAMDDG010000049.1 GCA_023488865.1 Bacteroidota bacterium
CCTTTCTTGCCTGGTCCCAGACTTTTAATAATACGGTATAGGAAGATTTCCATGTCAGACTGCCATTCGTACAATCAAAAAAAACGACATCAACGCCAGCATCGGCCAGCATTTCAGCATGTTTGCGGAGTACCCATTCGTCGGTTGTTCTATAGTAACCAAATAGAGGTTCATCCCACCAGAAAACACCCGGCGAAATGCCTTGCCAGGCGGAGTGATTTGCGTTGGAGGCAGCCTCAGGGTATTGCTTTAATATTTCTGTAATATTCATGACCGGTGAAAAAGTGGCATTTCCATCTGTATGCCAGGTCCAGTAAAAAAGGCCGACAAATTTATTATTTCGTTGATTGCCTGCTTCACTTCTGATGGGCAATTTTCGACCAAGCGCATCGGTAGCCGGTAGCCCATTGCCATAATTAGGCCCTGCGATCTGGGCTAACAAATTAGCCGCAATAATAAGAAGCGTGATAATTGAAAATAATTTCTTCATTTATTTTAAAAAGCCATTGTTAATAGTACGGGTATTAATTTAACTGATTTCATAGGTATATAATATTTGTATTATTCAGAATTTACAAGTCAGATACGTTATCTGAAAACCAAGTAATTTGTCGCCCATTGTATAGGATCTTGCCTGAAAAGATCAAGCATTTCCTTCGCAGTGGGTCGATTATTTTCATTAGCGACATACCCCTTTTTCTGATTAGCAATATCTATCTGCATAATATCTTCGAATCGGGTAACAAGCTTGGCGGGTATAGGTTGACCCTCATGAATATATTTGCGCATCAACCACGCCAAATTCGCTTCCCGACAATAACATCTGATAGCAGTTACAGTCTGTTCCAAAATTTTCAAATCAGGAATAGTTTCAACGATATAGTTTTTATACGGGGAAGCGCTTTCCATATTTGCATCAATTTTTTCAAAAATGGTAATTGCTTCCTGCAATTTTGCAGAGGAAGAACCACAACGAAGTTCTACATCTTCAAAAAACCATGGATCCAGTACCTCATTTTCAGTTACCATAAAAAGACTCCGGCGTGTCGATTTCCAACTAGGAGAAGGAGCAACTGATCCCATGATATGTGCGATATCCCACTTATGAAAGACCTGAATATCAGCAGGGTTTTTTGGAAGATTCGTAAAGCGCCAGGTTGCATCCCATGGAAAAAGTGAATACCCCATAGCTGTCGTTTCCCATGCAGCCAAAATCCTCTCCTTATTATTGCTATAAGGTTTTGCCAATTCCTTCAATACTTCCTGATTGGATTTAAGAGGATTGGCTAATTTTATTGCGGTCATCTGCAAATTAGGGTCATACTTATCAGGAATAATGCCATAATATTCTTTTACTCCGCTGAGAAATTCAATTTGGGCCATTGCATCCAGTTCCTCTGCTATCAATCTCGGAGTTGCTATTCGTTGAAGCGGTTCCAGTTCCTGATTGGCACTTGCCAAAAACAGCTCCCCTACCACAAGTATATTTCTTTCATGCAACAGCCGGGCCATATTTTTAAACCATACGTCAACAGGTCTTGATAACTGTACTTCAGCTATGTTAGAATGGAGAAATAATCCAAAATTGTTTTTTGGTAATTCCGGTATACAGTCATAAATCTGACCAGCAGACAATTCCCATGGCTCCCACCATAGCATTCCTTTCGGACTAACTTCTGCCCAGGTACTGGTCAGGGTCTGTAAAAAACCTGGAATCCTTTCAGATAAAGGGATACCACGATCTGTTGCTCCATCACCAAACTCATTGGCTACCCAAGCTTCCTGATCAAAAGTATAGACTTGTATATCGTCCAATTCGGGAATCGCTTTCTTCAGTCTCTTTAACAGATCAACATATTTGTCTACAACCTCTTTTTTACTGATGCTGTTTTTTTCTGTAGCCGGGTCTATCATACCGGGACGCAACGACTTGTACAACGAATCTATACGCGGAGCACCAAAGTGAAACAACGTCCGGAAACCAAATGCCTTAGCTTTTTTTGCCCGTAACTGAATATCAGATAATCTTTTATCAACCCGCTCTTTATCTCCGATCCCGGGAACATAAAGTATATCTTCCAAATTAAGAGGCTCATCAACAGGCCGTGACCCCCAGGCAATATTAAGCTGAATCGTATTGAATCCCAATTTTTTCAAGGCTTTCAACTGCACATCATCATAACGGATATCTGGTTTAATCGGATTCCCAATAATTGCAATCTTATACTTAAATTCAGAACGCTTTGCACCATTATAGTCCTGACCCTGAACTTTCGTTAAACAGCAGACCTGGATAATCATTAAAACAAGTAGTCCGGATAATAATTTAACTGATTTCATCGGTAAATAATTTATTTGTATTAACCATAAGTTATCAGTCGGTTACGGTTTATAAATTGTAGATAAAGTTAAAACGTCCTCCGGGTGCTACGTCGCCATTTACATACCAATCCAACGGATCGTTATCATTCTGCATATTGTCTGACCATTTAAACTCCAAATTCAGCGGCTCCGGCAAATTGTTCAAATAGCTCCTTGGAACTGTAATCATCATCTGATTTCCGTCGATACTGTATTTGATCGTTTGCTTATTTTTCCATGAATCGCTTTTATATTGCTGTAACCTGTTACCTCCAACAACTCTATAATCATATCCTTTCCAGCCTGTAGCGGCATTACGGTCTATATCTATATACAGCCTCATCCAATTGTTACCGGAGTTGGAAGTGACATTAGCTACAGTTTTAGCGTAGAAATAAATATTTTCCTTGTCTCTGGCTACCTTTAACACATCGAAATCGTTTCTGCCAGTATTATTGGTATAAATAACAGCAGGTTCTACCGGGGTTCCCGGGTGGTTGCGTGCCTGCGTGTCGCCGGTATAATCTTTGTAAGCCGGATAAACATCCGTCCAATCGTTGAAACTCCTGATTGTTTTACCGGCACCCGCTGCAGTATTGGCTTCAACCCCTTTGTATCTCCTGATATTGTTTACCAGCTGCATGTAATAATTATCCTTTAAATTAGCTGTTAGCGAAGGTTCAATATCACGGCTATACTCCGGGCTGGCCTGATCGCAAAACCAGGAATGTTCTGGGTTACCATCGTGACTTTTAAATTTTCCTGCTATCCATTCATTCCAGCCTGTTACATAAATAAATGGAGTATTTTGAGCTATCGCAAAATCCCACTGTTCCTGAATATTATAACCATATGGCATATCTGTTGCTGGATTACCAACTGATCCTTTATGATAACTTCTACCCCAATTGTCTTTATTGCCATAAAACGCCGAGCCCCCCATTCCAGCCTCGACATTCGGATGTTGGGCAACCGATACATTAATGATTTCCTTTTCACCCCTGGCATTGAAATATACTTTTTGCGGACTGACAAATTCAATCCATGGCCAACCGTTTGTTTTTTGAGGCTCATTCGGCCATTGTGATTCTCGGTAGGTGAAAAAATGCTCATAATTTTTTCCTGTTGCTTCTTTGGACAGACCAATAATAAGCGGTTTACCATCCAGGTAAAACCAACAATCAGGGTGGCTGTAGGAAGCACCCTGTTTATAAAAATTGTTATAAGCTTCCTGCATAGTCTCACCGGAAGAGGTATTCGTGTAGAAAACTATTTTGGGCGGATTTTTCCCCTGAGCACGAACAGCATCCATGGCTTTCATTAAAACATCAGCTTGTTTTGGATAAGTTCGCCTGTTAGTTGCATCAATCACCAACAAATCTACACCGGCATCGGTAAGTAGCTGAATGTTCTTCAATTGTACCCAATAATCATCGGCTTTATAATAACCATAAATCGGCTTTCCCCAGTAATACATTCCCCCACTTCCCCAATAGGGGTTATCAAAATCGTTGAGCACTTCCGGATGGTTGGGCACAATCTCGCTGAGATCCCAATATTTTCGGGGAGCCGTATCATGCCAAAGAAAATAAAATAGTGCAACCTGCCTGTTTGATTGGGGATTGCCCACCGTATTGTTTTGAACTATAGTACGGCTCAGATCATCAGTGCCAGCCAAAATCTGACCATATAACAAACCAATCAATTGTAAAAATACGGTAAAAATGATAACGGACTGTCTGACAAGTGTTTTCATATTACGATGGTTTATGTAGACAGATTCAGTAAAAATATGGAAAGATAAAAAACCGATGGAAAGTGTTTGGTTCTTTTGTGGAATGAGAATACCACAAAAGCAAATCAGAAAAGAATATTAAAGTGAACATGAGTCAAACTTTGGGTTTTCAGAAATTTGTTTCCGGAAACCCAAAGTTTTTGTCATGTTCTGTAATTAATTTTTTAGAGTCCGACTGATATTAGGATTAATCCAACCATCCCGGATTCTGCCAGTTAGCGCCACTAAATCCAATCACTTTATCAACATCAGCCTGATCGATAGGATACATCAGCCATTTAGTTGATGAACAATTTCTATCCGGGAATTTAAAGCGGTTGTAATTAAAGGTTGTACCTGACAGTGTAATTCTCATACCTGTAACAAACTTATCTGTCTGATCAAGGATTTTCCATCGGCGAACATCAAAAAAACGATGTTCCTCAAATGCCAATTCTATACGACGTTCGTTACGATACTTCTTCTCAAATGCATCTTTAGTCATGCCTGCAGGAAAAGGAGGCATACCGGCCCTTGTGCGAATTGCATTTACGGCATCTCTCGCACTCATGGAAAAGCCTGTTGAGGCAACAGCCACATCCGGGCCAACAGATTGGTAGGCAGATTCTGCAAAATTCAAATAAAGTTCAGCCAGACGGAACAACCTGACAGCACCATCCGCACTATTACTGAGGGTGGACTTATAGTTGTTGAATTTACGCAGATAATATCCAGTCCTGGTGTTCTTACGACTGATATCTGATATCTCTTGTGCTCCACCCACATAAGTTTGAACTAATGAGGCATCTACAGGACCTTGGGGAAGACTCTTCACCTGAATTTGGATATTTTTGATCTGCATCGTAACATCCGGGTTGACACCCACATCAAAGCGTAGATTGTCTCCAACATTTCCCCAGCCATATGAGGCAACAGCACTGGCTATATCAATTGAATAGGTACTCCAGCCAGTTGCTGCAGGTATTGTTGCCGGATGAATCGAACGGGCTTCTGCCAGTGCCGGACCAAAGAAGATCTGAGGACTGATATCCGCTGAACTCTTATATTGGAAAGAAAACACAACTGTTGGCGGGTTACTTAAACTTTTAGTTAACGCTGTCAGCATAACCGATGGGTCCCCCCCGGTAGTCTTCAATTGGTAAACACCTGTAGATACGTTTGTTACTTGAAGTTGATTGATAGACGATGTAAGGTCAAAATTATAGATATCATCACGTGTTACAGAAGTCTGGCCTAAATTACGAAGCGCACCATTGTAATAAATAGAGGCATAAAACCTTGGATCACGACCTTTATAAGGATTAGCCGGATCATAACCTGAGGCACTGTTTAAAATAGGGACCAGCCTGTTGGCATCTGAATATCCGGTAATAGGAGCCTCCCCATTGGCCATCTCATAACTATCCACCAGGTCCTGGGTAGGACAAGGTCCTGTTCTGTCCATACCTGGATTAGTAGGCATCCCTGCATAACGCCATACCTGCATATTTGCGCCTCCCTGGTAAATAGTTTCTTTGTCAACAGCCCTTTGATCGTTGGAACTGGTAATGAAATAAAGCGCATATGGATTCTGTGCAATATCGGCAGCGGGTACCATGTCGAATAATTTGTATCCGCCATTCGTTACACATTGGGCCAAAGCTTCCTTGTTGATTTCAGTTGCCTTTGCCCAGGTATAGGTACCATCGAACCAAAGGGGACTTGCAGCATAAGTCACGGCCTGGGATTTAATCGCATAGGCTACTCCGCGGGTCATAATGCCGAACTGATTGTCATAAATATTCCAGGAGAAACCCGTTTGTGTTGCGGGATAACTTAGGGCTTTATCACAATCGGCAAGAATAAATTTCACAACTTCCGAAAATGTAGCTCTCTTATCGGTTGAAAAATTATGATCTATTTCCAACGGTTTATCAAAGATAGGTACCCCTCCGTAACGTTTAATCAACTGTAAATAGTAGAGTGCACGTAAGGTGAGGGCCTGGGCAATCCACTGCCCTTTTTCTGCATCTGTTGCATATACTGTAGCTGTCTTGATACTTTCAAGGAACACGTTGCACTTATGGATCCCGGTATAAAGACTTCCCCAGGGACTACCATCAGCCGAATAGGAAGGATAGGTTAATGAGGTTATACTGCCACCATACCAATTAATATATCTTGAACCCGGTGTGACATCATCCGCATCCTGTGCTTCATCTGTAAATGAAGCCCTGTCCATATAAGGGGCAGGACAATATCCGTAACAAGAGTTAAGATAACCCCGGGTCCTGTTATAATCACTAAAGACCTGGTCCATGGTTATACGGCCGTCAGATTGCAGATCCAACTTATCGTTACAGGATAATAGGAGGATCGTCGCGAATAGGACTGTAAATATTTTATATTTTTTCATATGATTATGATTTTGTTTTTTATTTGCCATATGGAACTCGCCGATAATCATTCGCCTGTGTGAGAAGCAATTTTCATGGCTCGTTTCATACTAAGATAATTTTTCAGATTTATACATTTACCCGACCGATTAAAAAGAAACATTTACACCTAAATTGAATACCCTGTAAACAGGGAATGTTGTATAGCTGCCTTCCGGTCCAAAATCATTGGACTTCATGTTATCCCATGTAATCAGGTTCTGTCCGCTAAGTAAAAATCTCACCTTTGCCACCGAAATAGCTTGTGCCATCGATGCGGGGAGAGTATAGGCCAACTCAAGATTCTTGAGACGTAAATAAGAGCGGTTATAGTTGTAATAATCACTTGCCTGGTGATTGACTGATTGGGCCAACGAGAGTGCCGGAGAAGTAATTTTTGCCCCACTGTTATATCGCTCTTGTGTCCAGGCATTCTGATGCAATGCCCCAAAAACGCCATCATAATCTGTTTCCCAAACACCCTGTCCGGAATACATCGTTGAATATTGCCCAACACCCTGGAAAAGGAAACTTAGATCAAATGATTTATAGGTAATGCCACCCTTAAAAGCATAAGTTACAAGAGGCAATGCGCCGAAACCAATAGGAGCTTTATCACGCTCATCAATCTTTCCATCTTTGTTCAAATCCTGATACTTAAGGTCGCCCAATCGGGGAGTTCCAAAACCATAAGCCAATTTGTTGGCAGTTAATTCGGCCTGGGTGTTGAAGAAGCCACTACCATTGCCGTAATCAACCAAATAACCAAATTCCTGGCCATAAGAATAACCTTCCTGCCATTTTCTGTATGCATAATCAGTGGTCTTAAGGGCTTCATTTACATCAATCAGGGTATTTTTAGCATA
>JAMDDG010000413.1 GCA_023488865.1 Bacteroidota bacterium
GTAGCATCCGGGTAAGATCAATGATCTTCGATTGATCAATAGCAGAACCGGGAACTTCCGGAAAAGATGCCGGGGCCGGAAGATATTGTTTAACGCCTGGTCGAGAGGTATAAGGCGCCCGGTAATAGAGTGCTTTTTCATCTACATCCGCAATTGCCGGTCCTGTTTCCAAACTTGGATAGGCCAGAACCGCTACATCTTCATACCAGCCATCACGAATCTGTTTAAGGTCTTTTGGTATACTTCCTTCACCGAAAAATGGTTTTCTAGGTTCGGGTTTCGTGAGTATAGCATTGAAAGCAGATGGGCCTTTCACCTCCGTAGAGCTGGCGACCAGATGCATCATTGATTGTTCGGGTTTTACCCAAGGCCCACCGCTGCCGGCCCAGCCCGGCCCTGACCCAAGGATAATCTGTATCCCCAGCCTTTCGGATTCACGAACCGCATGGGCATACAAATCCTGCCACTCATCACTCAGGAAATCAACCTTGCCGCGCGGGACGCCGACATTCACTTCCAAAAAAAGAACGTACCCGATGCCGGCGGCTTTCATCGATTCCAGATCGGCTGTCATTGCCTCGCGACTGGTGTTCCCATCCATAAAATACCAATATACTCCGGGCCTTGCAGAATCGGGAGGATTGATGAAACCTGCCTTGAGGGAATCAGTTGAATCGGGGGCGCATTGGAATGCCAGAAAGCAAACCAACAGGCCTAAAAGCGGCCATGATAATAGAATCGTCTTGCGGTACATATTTTTATTTTTTGTTTTTAATTTATCAAAAACTTTAATTCATTGGTATTGCATTTCTCCTATGATTAAAACATTTCTAATAATCTATTGAATTGGGCCAATATAACGCACCTCGTCCCAGCTTTTTATTCCGATAACCGATTTATAGGGTTCAAAAACTACATCCTCCTGATTGGTGTCTGCCGCCTGGTATGCAAACCAAACCGGTTTCCTTCCACCCGGCTCAGCCTGATCATCCGGGAAGCGGCGCAAACCAATATGCAATCCCCCCTCTGCCCGGTTATCAATCCAGTTGTGCCATTGCATAGCATCAATCCCGTCGAGTACCTTTAACTTTTCCCAGGTATAGGCGAAACCTGCCGCCTGCTCCTTCATATCCTGATTCCCGTAAGTTTTGGAGTTGGTTCCGTTTTCCGAAAGCCAAAGCGTCCGTTTGATGGTTCCTTTGTATTTATTTTCAGGTTTCTTGATCCAGGCATTCAGAACTTCCAGATTTTTAAAGGTTACCAGCGGAGAGTTCATGCTGAAGGTGGCATCCTTGTCGTTCCATGTTTTTGGTTCAAACAAATTTTCAGGATAAGAGTGATAGGCCACTCCCCACTGAAAATCCCCTTCGGCAACCGAAAAGTCACCCAAAATTTTCAACATTTCTTTGGCTGCATAAAACCTGGGCTCGACGGCTGCGGCCCAGGAGTGGGTGAATGAGCAAAACACTTCGCTGTTTTCATCATAGTTGCGGGCAATGTTATAGCACAACCTCATCGATTTGATGTACGTATCCAAATAAACCAGCATGGGTTTGTCTCCCATATTGGTCCAGGACAGACCTGCATCAACCTCATTATGCATGATCCAGTGGTGAATACGACCAAAAGAGTTATCGCTTCGGCAATAACGGCTTGCCAGAAAATCGAGCGCCGCGGCATAGCAATTCACACTAGCAGGAGTTGTCATATTGGGCATGGTGTAAATGCCTTCAGAAGTGTAGTCAGGATGCTGAAGCAACTTTCCGATTTCAGGATCGGCACATTGCGAAGCTTTTTGAACCAGGATGATGGCCGCCACCACAATGTTTTTTGACAGGGCTATTTGCAGTGTCCGGTCTAGTTCTTCAACCCTGGGTTTATCGAAATAATACGTTTTATCACCGTAAGTATGGGCGATCGCATTGGAACGCGACTGTGAATACATGAATGCAGTAAATGGAATATTTACAGTCACACTCGAAATATTCAGATCATCCAGATCAGTTCCAAATCCCCGGTTAACGGAATAACCGCCCAATCCTTTCCGGCCTGAAGGTCGCTGGGCAGGCATATTTTGAGTGGATAAAATCTGACCGGCATACCGGGCATACGAAACAATCTCATCAGACTGGGTCCCTATTTTGGCAATCACCCATTTCGACAAAAGCCGGTCGTATTTAAATCCATTGCGGGTGACATACCGATCAATATCAACTGAGAAGGCAGGGGTACTTAAGGCAACTTTATTAACAAACGTACTGATCTGGGTAAGATGATCATATGGAGCAATTTCACAGAGACTGAATTCTCCAGTACCGGTATAACTACCTTTGATATTGATCGATGTAGCACCAACCTTGACTTCTGTAATCTGGGAACTATAACTTGTCGAAAGGTATTTTTTAAGATTAGATTCCAGCAACAAGTCATTTTTGATCAATTCATCGCGCACCAGGGCTTCCGCTTTTTCTGCTGCATTTAAGGCCCGCAAATAAATATTCCGGATTTGAATGTTTACACCCGTTTGATTACCAAAGTCAAGTCGCAAAAAATCACCGGCATTGCCCCAGCTAAACTGTTTAATTTTGCTACCCAAATCAACAGAATAGCTTTTCCAAACTTTTGACGATGGTATAGTCCCCGGTTTAACAGAACGCTCTTCTGTTATTGGGGAGGCAAAGAAGATTTGAATATTGCCGATATCAGCTGAACATTGATATTCGAAAGTAAGTACCACAGAATCGGTAGGATTCGATGCGGTTAGAGGCTCCAATGAGAGGTAAGGGTCTGTACCGGTAGTATTCAACTCGTATTGATAAGTACTTATTTGATTTATTTGAATTTGATTACCGGATGTCAATTTAATATTCTGATATTTAATTGCAGGAGTTTGTGTAACAATGGGTGGAGGCTTAATAACAGTCTCTTTTTTGCAGGCATGGAGAATAAAAACAGCTGCAATCACCGACATGATCACAACAGACCATTTTGAACAGGTCATTAACTTTACAGGTAAAAGATTCTGCAAAGGAGTGCTGATCTTATTTTTCTTAATATCTTTCAAATTTCTATCTATCATTGATATTTATTTATTTTCCTTATATAAAGCATATTCGATAATTGCTTCAATATTAATGGCGCTCTCCCATGGCCGGTAGCGGCACCCCATTGGCTTTCCGTCCCGGTAGTATTCAACCCAAGCGCCTGATTCATCCACAACCGACATCGCATCTTTGAAAACCCGATCGGCTAAAGGGTCGTGGTATTTGGACAAAGCATATAATAAAAACCCATATTCATAGCCAATAACGATGTTGATTCCCGGACGCGATGAAATCTGACCCGATTTTAAATAGCTGCTTTTTATGACCTCAATATTTTGTCTTAATAATTTTTCTGTTATTAATTCTGATCCGATATATTTAGGGGTTAATGCGATTGAGGGAATATAAAAGGATTTTCGTTCATAAGGTGGGAACACTTTTTTCTCAAGGTAGCATTTGGGACAGAGGTAATTCCCGTTTTTATCTTTCCTGGTGTAAACAACGCCGTGCCCACCGACACAGACTCCATGACGAAACTCCGGCATTTCTTCAATGCTCATTCTCAAAGGATTATTGGCCATTAATTTCCCTTCCTGAATAAAATTATTTCCGTAATGAGTGGCCACAGTCAACATCAATTTTTCATCAGATTGTATACTATCCTTACTCCCAAAATTATTATTTCGCATAAACGGCAATAACAAACGGCCACTTTGGATGAACAACAAAGTCGATTCGGCTGAGCCATCATTCAAGGTAGTTCTGGGGAGGATACCACCTGCAACATAGGTTTCGTCACCATTGAAGGGTAACATATTTTTGACCAGATTTCTCTTCTGGGCTTCCCACGCCCATTGTAGCATGGGATAAATAGTTTTAACAAATAAACTATCATTGGTTTTATTCAGATAATCGAAAGCCTGGATAATCAGGTATCCGGTCAGTTCCACCTCATCATTCTCATGAATATGAAAGACTCCCGGAACGCCTATTGCCTGGGCGTTATGCAGAATACCAAATTTCCGCCAAATCTGCCAATAGAAATCAAGGATACTCTTTGCCTCTTTATAATATCCCAGCGCTAGGAAACCCCTCGAAACACCATACTGATCACGGACATAACCAAGGTGATAAAAATGACCCGCAAGTACAGCTCCCTCACTTGATTGTTGCGTTTTTAGAAGGACGGCAACATTATCAATTTGTTCAAGAATAATTCGTTTGTCAGGATTTTTATTAGTCAGGCGTGATGCGAAATCAATTCTTCGTTTTGTAAACTCTTCCCAGTTTTTTAATGTGCGACTATATAGCTCTTTAAAGCTTAGCGCCAATATTTGATCAGTATTTTCAACGCTCTCCTGGTAAAGCGGCCCACCAATAAAATAGATTTCACTTTGACCAGTTCCAATATTTAGCTCATAATGACCTGATTCATTGCTTATGTGTAGCGAAGTACTTTCCCTTATTACAATTTGTTGAAATTGTTCATAAGGATATAAATAGACCCCATAAATCGGGAGTCCCCGGTCCTTATGAACCATCAGGGCGAAAGTGGCTTTTCCTGAAAAATCAGTTGAATTATCTATAACTGTGATAAGCGGATCCTTCAAAATAGTCAGATCTAAAACAAAGGATTTATATGCAACAATTTTTCTGACAAAGACAGGTAATTTACTATCGACAAAATCGGTAATTTCGGCTATTTTCTCTCCGTTTAATTTAAGCAAATGTTTCCAAATAGCTGATCCCGGCAGACGGGTTGAGATAACGGCAATATTTTTATCTTTCAGGTTTAGCTGAAGATAAGAGGGTGAGCTGTAGCTTGGTCCAAAGATACTTTTAATCTCCATCCCGTCCTGATAAACACAATATTGTCCGTTTCCAAGGCAATGCATCGCTCCGGTTGATTTTTGAGGATAACCGCTTCCTGCTGTCAGGAAAAATAAGATAACGAACAATATCTTAACAATCAGTTTATTAGCATATATTTTATATCTTCTCATATCTCACGGGTTAAAGTTTAACGGATGCCAGGCTGTTTTCCAGTTTGCCCATGTAGGACCATAGGCGTATGAGATAAATTGCTGTTTTTCCGGATTGATATGACCTGTTTCATCGCCGCTCCAGCCACAATTATGAAGAAGAGGATTCAGTTTGTCACGTATCTCTGCTGCTTTTTTGAAATTAATCCCATCAGTAGCTTCCCATTGGACAATATAACTTGCAGATGTCATCCTCGATGCAGCATGTATTGCCTGAAATTCTTGAATATCGTCTCTGTATTTTATATCGCAATGATCTGCTCCCGGAATACCTGTTTTGTTAATAACCGTGCCGCGATCTTTAAGCTTTGATGGCCAGTTTGCCTCAGTTGCGGAAGCAGTTGAAAGGCGGGTGGTTGTTGCATTTGCTGCATCGGCATTCCATGAATAATAAAAGAAAAGGGTATCATTCTTTACGACCATACATGGTTCACCGGCACCAAAAAAGTCAGGACTGTCAGTATAGGCGATCACAGGTTGCGGAGCGCCGCCCCATCCGGTACCGTTCCATTTTTCCCAGGGACCTGCGGGGGATAACGATCTGCAAACATAGACTTGGTTGTTTGTACCACGTACGTCTTCTGTTGAAGTATACCCTAAGTAATAAAAACCTCCCCATTTTGCCACTCCAGGGTCACAGACCGAAAGTTGATCCCTGGAATATTCAGTAGGTTTGAGTACCATCTGGTCATCACTCCAGGTGACCCCATTATCAACAGAGCGACGATAAGCCACCTGATCCCAATATGCGTTACCTGAGGATTTACTTATTAACATCCAAGCAGTGTAATTACCTGTAACAATCTCACCATTCAGATAATTGGTTACTCCATTTATGATGCCCGATTTTTTCCATACCCCTGCCGACCCTGAAGGATTACTTAATACCCACAAATAATCAACGACAGGAAATTTGTTTTCGTTACTTATTGAAAGGTTCTGATTGTCATTATAATTGACAAAAGGTACTGATGAAATTGCGGGGCTTGATACAGTTGAATTATAATCAGATTTCCACTGATATAAACTCAATGTTAAACTACTATTGGTTGAAGCCCAGTTTGGACAGACTACCTGAATGGCATAAAAAGGTTCAGTCGCTGAAAATTTCTGGGCCGCGGTAAACGACGTTGAAAGACTAATTGCCACCTGGGGATCCAGATCGTTAAAGTTTTTTACTTTATCACCAAATATATCACCCGGGGCAGCAAACCATGCATCAATGGAACCATCAGAATTTAGAATTATGGATGGCCCATAACGATATACTCCACCGGTATAGATATCCCAACCGGTTTTAACACCCGGAACCTCCGCGTACTTTGCGGTAACTACCTGACGTGGAGCCTTCACCGATGATGAGCCATTTTTGCAGGCTACAAGCCATACGATCGTTACGCCTGCCATTATAAGCTTCCCATATTTCATTATTCCTATATCCATTCTTTAATATCTTTAAATCCTTCTGATAACTTTTTGACAAATTGTATGATGAATATTATTTACTGAGCATTATTTATTTAACCTTCGGGAGCCATGTACATACACCTTTGCCCGACCAACTGTTTACGGAACTGTAATCCACCATCTGGATAAATCCATCAACCGTTGGAATTTTAACCAACAACTTATAAGATTGGGCGTTATTAGTTTCGGTCATAGCGTTCACGTAACCTTCTTTTGATTGAATCGTAACGGGTTGATTAAAATTCTTATCCATATTCTCATCTCTGGCCAACACCATCGGCCCCCTGATCACTGCCTGAAAATTGTCACCTGCACGATTACTGCCATGTGGTGAATCGATGATGCGGCAACGCATATCAAGCAACAACACGATCTTGTCTCCTGAAACCCATTTCCGATTAATTTCGGCATAAGTACCTGGAATGGCTGAAACTGCTTCTCCGTTAACTTTTAAGATTGTTACTTTACTCCATTCAGGAATACGCAACCTGATAGTGAATTTTTCAGATGCTTTTGGTGTAACCTTTACCACAACGTCACCCGAAATAGGATATTCAGTCGCAATATCCAGACGGACATTTCTTTTACCGACTGTTAATGCAGTTGCTGTTCCAGCATTGTAAAGATTGATCACCGGACCCGAAGCTGAATTCATCACTGCAACATAAGGAAGATAAGCCAGGCCCATCGGTCCGTTCAGGTTACAACATGTGACATATACACCTCCGACCATTCCACCCCAACCCTCGGGATTTGTTTTTACCCCATTGAGCAGATTAACATAGCTAAATCCGTCACCGGATGGTTTCATTGCCCCGAGGAGTCCGTTATAGGTATATTTTTCTA
>JAMDDG010000069.1:0-807 GCA_023488865.1 Bacteroidota bacterium
TCTGGTGAAAGTGGTACAAGGTTCGGCCAGGGATCCCCGGCCTATGCCCAAACTGGTAGCCTCGTGCCGAACTCCGGTTGCCGATGGCATGGTGGTCCAGAATATCACCTCCCGGGAGGTCATTGATACCCGAAAAGCGATCGTTGAATTTCTGTTGATCAACCATCCACTCGATTGTCCTGTTTGCGATCAGGCGGGAGAATGCGACCTACAGGACCTGAGTTACAACAACGGAAAAGAGGCATCACGCTTCGAGGAAGCCAAAAGGAGTTTCACGGTAGTGGATATCGGCGACAAAATCCAGTTGCACATGAACCGTTGTATCCTTTGTTACCGGTGCGTATATGTTGCTGATCAACTGACTGATAAACGCTCTCACGGCATCCTTTACCGGGGCGATGTGTCTGAAATTTCTACCTATATTCAAAATGAGGTAACCAACGATTTTTCCGGCAATATGATCGATGTTTGTCCGGTGGGGGCGTTGACCGACAAACCTTTCCGTTTCAAAAACAGGGTATGGTTCCTCAATCCGATGAATGCCAGCCGTTCCTGTTCCAAATGCTCAGGCAAGGTAACCGCCTGGATGAGAGGCGATGAAATTTATCGGGTTACCGGCAGGAAGGACCAGTTTGGTGAAGTTGAAGAATTTATCTGCAACGAATGCCGGTTTGAAAAGAAGGAACTTTCCGACTGGACCATCGAATCCCCCCGAAACATCAAAAGGGCCTCGGTAATCAGTCAGAACCATTACGAAAGAAGCAAAAAACCAACTGTCATACTTCCGTTGGAGAACAGAACAGTGAC
>JAMDDG010000069.1:817-7335 GCA_023488865.1 Bacteroidota bacterium
CCCCACCGGACAAACATCGATCATATTGCCGGAAAAATCGTTGGTTACCTCATTTTGAATATAGGTAGAAATTTCAGACACATCGCCCCGGTAAAGGATGCCGTGAGAGCGTTTATCAGTCAGAACCATTACGAAAGAAGCAAAAAACCAACTGTCATACTTCCGTTGGAGAACAGAACAGTGACTTTGGAAGAGTTTGAAAAAGAGAATAATAACGAAATACAGCCTTAAAATATGGATGGCACTTACATCGTATATAAATTGATTCTGGCTTCTGTCATCCTGCTGATCAGCCTTTTGGTTGCTATGTATTCCACGTTGTTGGAGCGGAAAGTGGCCGGGTTTATGCAGGATCGGCTGGGTCCCAACAGGGCTGGAATTTTCGGGCTGTTTCAACCTTTGGCTGACGGACTGAAACTCTTCTTCAAAGAGGAATTCATGCCTGGCACCGCCGATAAATTTTTGTACATCCTTGGCCCTTCGCTGACCATGATGATCGCGTTGCTGATCAGCGCGGTAATCCCCTGGGGCAACAGTTTCGTCATCGGTGGTACAGAATATAGCCTGCAGGTTGCCGACATCAACGTGGGCGTCCTGTATGTTTTTGCCATTGTGTCGATTGGCGTGTACGGCATTATGATCGGAGGCTGGGCTTCCAACAACAAATATGCACTGATTGGAGCGGTACGCGCCGCCTCCCAGATGATCAGCTACGAACTGGCCATGAGCATGGCCATTATCGCCATTGTTATGATGAGCGGCACCCTGAGCCTGAAAGATATTGTGGAACAGCAACATGGGTTCAATTGGAACATCTGGTACCAACCTCTGGGCTTCCTGATCTTTATCGTTTGTGCTTTTGCCGAATGCAACCGTTCCCCCTTCGATTTGCCGGAGTGTGAAACGGAGCTGATCGGTGGTTATCACACGGAATACAGTAGCATGAAGCTGGGTTTTTATCTCTTCGCGGAATACATCAACATGTTTATCTCTTCGGCCATGATTGTCACGCTGTTTTTCGGCGGCTACAATTTTCCGTTTATGGACAGTCTGAACGTTTCGCACAACACACTGACCCTCATCGGGACTTTGGTGTTTTTTGCAAAGATTTCGTTTTTTGTTTTCTTTTTCATGTGGGTTCGCTGGACGCTACCGCGATTTCGTTACGATCAGCTGATGCGTTTGGGCTGGAAATCCCTTTTGCCGTTAGCGATTGTGAATATTTTGATCACTGGCTTCTTTATCATGATAAAAAATCATTTGTAATATGTCAGTCAATCAACATATAGGTTCATTGTCTGGTCGGAGCAAGCTGGTTTCGAACAAAAAAATGACTTTTACCGAGCGGATTTACCTGCCTGCAATCATTGGCGGTCTCAAAATAACGATCAGTCACTTTTTCGGAAAGAATGCTACCATACAGTACCCTGAAACCACCAGGCCAAGATCTGAAATTTACCGGGGCAAACACGTCTTAAAACGTGACGATGAAGGCAGGGAACGTTGTACTGCCTGCGGTTTGTGTGCACTTGCCTGTCCGGCAGAAGCCATTACCATGATCGCCGCCGAACGGAAAGAAGACGAAAAACACCTCTATCGCGAAGAAAAGTATGCCTCTGTGTATGAAATAGACATGCTTCGCTGCATTTTTTGCGGACTTTGCGAAGAGGCGTGCCCTAAGGAGGCTATCTTCCTGACCAATGAGACAGTACGCTCTGATTTTAACCGGAGTGACTTTATCTACGGGAAAGATGTATTGTTGGAACCGGTTGACAAACGGGTAGATATCAGCCTCCGCCAAACCCCCGAAGTGCTAAACTTTAAAAAGGATAAAAACCAAACCCATAACTCATAACTCTCTCATATCTCATATCTCATATCTCATATCTCATATCTCATAACTCATAACTCAAAAACATGACCTTCTCCAAATATCTCTTTTTCATCCTCTCTTTTATAGCGATTTACTCCGCGATAAAAGTGCTGACATCGAAAAAACCGATGCACAGCGTATTGCACCTGACGCTGGCATTTTTTGCCATTGCGGGGCATTATATTCTATTGAACGCCCAATTTTTGGCGGTAGTACACATCATCGTCTATGCCGGGGCAATCATGGTGTTGTTTATTTATACTGTTATGTTGTTGAACCTCAATATACAAGGAGAATTCCCCAAATCAAAATTTGCGAATATTGCCTCTGCAATTTCGGGAGGTCTACTGCTGCTGACCCTGATCGCAATCTTCCGTTCCTATGATTTGAAAATGGTGGCAGATCCGACATTGAATCAGATTGGATTGGTGAAAAATTTGGGGAAAGTGTTGTTCGAAGAATACTATCTGCCATTCGAACTCTCGTCCATCCTTTTCTTGGCTGCCATGGTCGGGGCGGTGATGTTAGGGAAGAAGGACATCTACTAGTTGTGAGATATGAGATATAAGATATGAGATATAAGATATGAGTGATAAAATATGAGTAATGAATTATTGAAGCATTGAAGTCTAATTAGTGTCTGTCTGTATACTATGAAAAATTTCACGCAAAGACCGCAAATGAAGTCGCAAAGATCGCAAAGCACTGAATTGCAGAATATTTATTTGCGCTCTTAGCGTAAACTTTGCGCACTTTGCGTGAATTGTTGACATTACGGACAGACTCTAATTAAGAGGATGGCGGGCTTATCATAGCGTAACTCCGTAGGAGTTTTCCGTGCATAACCCCCAGTGAAACTGGGGGGTGAGTAAGGTAAATCAAACGTGAACCCTATCGGGGTTCCCCATCAAAGAGAAGAGAGTAAGCTATCTTTTGAGTTAGTGGGAAACTCTTACAGAGTTTACTCTTAGTGTTTGTTGCCTTTCCTCCGGTTAAAACCGGAGGTTATTTACAGGCAACTCCTATGGAGTTCCGTTTAACTAAAACAAAATGGAATTGTGAAATTTAAACACGAATTCTGATTAATGAGCAAGTACTTTAGACACTTTTCTTGTAGAAATTAATTTTAAATGTGCTAACTCTGTAATTACTTAATAATTCTTTTAGTCATGGATATTTCAGTAGTACAGATAGGTAATTCAAAGGGTATCAGGTTGAGCAAGACCCTGATAGATAAGTACCATATTAAAGATACGGTTGAACTGGTATTAGAGGAGGAGTATATGATTTTAAAACCAAAAACCACACCCAGAAAAGGGTGGGCAGAAGCTTTTCAAAAGACGCATGAAAACGGGGATGATCAACCTTTAATGCCGGATATTTTTGAAGACGAAACGTTTGATGAATGGAAATAATGCTCTTGATAATCTGTCAATTAGAGAGATTGAAAAGTTAAAGTCGGTGATTAGGGAAACTTTTGTTGATTAGAAAAAAATTCAATTATTTAAATACCATACAACCCATGTCAGGAACATTACAAAGCATGCAGGCCATTCCGATCGACTACTACATCTTCTTCTGTTCGGCGCTTTTTGCCATCGGAGTAGTGGGGGTTTTGGTCAAACGCAACGCGCTGGTTATCTTTATGTCGATAGAGCTGATGCTAAACTCTGCCAACTTATTGTTAGCGGCTTTCTCGGCCTACCGGAATGACCCTGCCGGACAGATTTTCGTCTTCTTTATCATGGTGGTGGCTGCTGCAGAAGTAGCCATCGGACTGGCGCTGCTGGTAATGATCTATCGTTCAACACATACCATAGATATCAACGTGCTTAATAAACTGAAATGGTAAACGCAATGTTTGAATATATTTGGCTGGTTCCACTGTTTCCGCTGATCGGATTTTTGCTGATCGCCTTTAATTTCAGAAGGTTCAAAGGCCATACGGCCGGGATCATTGCTTCTGTTATGGTCTTCATCCCGTTTCTCGTTTCCCTGTTTCTCTTTTTCGGCCTGACGAACGGAGCCGAAAGCAAAACAGTCGAACTCTTTAACTGGATCAGCTTTAACCGGTTAACCATTCCATTTTCGTTCCTGGTTGACAGGCTTTCGGCGCTGATGCTGCTTGTTGTGACGGGCGTCGGTTTTCTGATTCATGTCTATTCGATCGGATACATGAAGGAAGATGCCGGATTTAACCGCTTCTTCTCCTACATGAACCTCTTTGTCTTCTTTATGCTTTTGCTGGTTTTGGGTTCCAACTACCTGATTATGTTCATCGGATGGGAAGGAGTTGGCCTATGCTCTTACCTGTTGATCGGTTTCTGGTTTAAAAACCACGATTTCAACAATGCGGCCAAGAAAGCATTTATCATGAACCGCATCGGCGACCTTGGTTTTCTTCTCGCCCTGTTCCTTATGATTAAAACATTCGGAACCCTGAATTTTGATGGGATATTTGCGCAAATATCAACTATCCCGATCCGGACTTCAACCATCACAATCATTACGCTGCTGTTATTTGCCGGCGCCATCGGCAAAAGCGCACAGATACCGCTCTTCACCTGGCTTCCGGATGCCATGGCCGGTCCCACGCCGGTCTCTGCCCTGATCCACGCTGCCACCATGGTGACTGCAGGGGTGTACATGGTAGCCCGTTCGAACCTGCTTTTTGCAATGTCGCCGGTGACCTTGACCGTAATTTCGGTGATTGGAGTATCAACAGCGCTATTGGCAGGCAGCATTGCACTTTTCCAGAATGATATCAAAAAAATATTGGCCTATTCAACAATCAGTCAGCTTGGATTGATGTTTGTCGCCCTGGGTGCCGGGGCTTTTACAGGGGCTATGTTCCACCTTACTACCCATGCTTTCTTCAAAGCTTTGCTCTTCCTGGCTGCCGGTAGTGTAATCCATGCCTTAAACGGTGAACAGGATATCCGAAAGATGGGCGGATTGAAAGATAAAATTCCGGTTACTTTTTGGCTTTTTCTGATTGGCTCTCTGGCTATTTCGGGACTTCCGCCATTTGCCGGCTTCTTCTCAAAAGATATGATCCTGCTGGGCGCTTTTCACTCCGGACCGGTTCTCTGGAGCTTGTCAATGCTGGCAGCGCTGATGACGGCTTTTTACATCTTCAGGTTACTGTTTATTGTCTTTTGGGACAAGGCTGCAAATCCTGATTCTAAACATCCGGTTCACGAATCGCCCAAAAGCATGACAATTCCCATGTCTGTACTCGCTGTTCTTTCGGTATTTGGCGGTTTAATTGGCGTGCCGCTTCTCCTTGGCGGTAGCGACTACATCCAAACTTTTCTGGCACCGCTCTTTGCCAACAGCGAAACGTTTATGTTGAAGGGGGTTGATCCGGTGAGTGAACCAACCGAACTTTGGCTGATGATAGCTCCGTTGCTGCTTATTCTTGCCGTAATTTACTGGGCTTATTCACTTTATGTCAGGAAACGGGTTCAGGATCAGGTTGAACCGGAGCTTTCATTTGTCAGAAATTTAATCTACCGGAAATTTTACATCGATGAATTGTACGAATCAGCCATTCAGAAACCGGTTGCCGGATTGTCTATCTTCTTACACGAGGTCATCGAAGTGAAGATGATCGACAGGCTGGTCAACCAAACCGGGAATCTTGTCGTTTGGATCGGGAAAAATATCCGCTACATGCAAACAGGAAATGTGGGCATCTACCTGTTTTACATGGTTGTCAGCATCATTTTGATCTTATTCCTTAACCTGTTTAAATAAGTACCAATGATAATGGGTTTTCTAATATCCGTGCCGTTCGTCTTTTCTTTGTTGCTTTTTGCGATGAAGGACAATATCCGGTTGAACAAAATAATTGCATTATCGGCTTCGCTGCTCACTTTTGGCTTTGCAGTGATCGCATTATTTCAATTTCTTGCCAATCCAAACGGTTATCCGGTTTTTCATCCGGTTTTGTTCCAATCACTGGGGATCCAGTTTAAGCTGGGGCTGGATGGGTTGAGCATGCTTTTGGTACTGTTGACCACCTTTCTTATTCCCCTGATTATCTACTCCCGGTTTGGGGATGGTCAGGAACGCCGCAACTCCTTTTACGCCTTGATCCTGTTGATGGAGATGGCGCTGATCGGCGTATTTACGACCACCGATGTATTGATGTTTTACATTTTCTGGGAGATTGCCCTGATACCGATCTTCTTCGTCTCCATTCTCTGGGGTGGCGAAAACGCACGTGCAGTCACCTTTAAGTTCTTTATGTACACCCTGGTAGGCGGGCTGCTGATGCTGGTCGCCATTGTCTTTATCTACGTGCAAACGCCTGCGCCGCATTCATTTGCCTTCTCCGAATTTTACAAAGTAATGCTTGATCCACATGCACAGAAATGGCTCTTTCTGGCTTTCTTTGTGGCCTTTGCGATCAAGATGCCAATATTTCCATTCCATACCTGGCAACCCGATCTCTATTTTACCGCACCGACGCAAGGAACCATGTTATTGGCCGGGATTATGCTGAAAATGGGTGTTTATGGGGTACTTCGTTTCGTGCTGCCCCTTTTTCCAGACGCACTTCACGATTTAGGCCTGTATGCCATGCTTTTGGCTATTACGGGTATCGTTTATGCCTCCGTTATCGCGATCCGGCAAAACG
>JAMDDG010000116.1 GCA_023488865.1 Bacteroidota bacterium
ATACGGTAACCTATGATAAAACATTTGGGGTTCATCATGTGAATATATTGGGGGGATATACTGCCCAGGAAAACAATTATGAGTCATTAGGTGGCACCCGTAAAGCTCTTTTTGCTGAAGATAAGTCCCTTTGGTACCTGAACGCAGGAAGCACGGATGGACAGATAAACGCTAACGATGCAACCACGAATGCAATTACTTCGTTTTTATTCAGGACAGATTATTCTTTCAAAGGGAAATACATATTTACAGGCACCTTGCGTGCCGATGCCTCTTCCCGGTTTCCCAAAAGTAGACGTACTGGTTATTTCCCTTCAGTCGCATTAGCATGGAGAATGTCTGATGAAAGTTTTATGAAAGGGATAGATTGGATTTCCAATTTAAAAATCCGTGGCAGTTGGGGGCAAATTGGTAACGATAAAATTGGTGACTTCAGGTACGTTGCATTAGCGACTACTTCGCTCAGTGATTACGGTATTTTTAATAACCAGATACAAAGGGGATCAACGGTCAACGGATTGGTAAATTCAAATATTACATGGGAAATCAACGAATCAAAAAATCTGGGTTTTGAGTTGGGGCTTTTTAAAGGTAAGTTTTCAATGGAATTTGATTATTATTCTAGGGTAACAAAAGATATGCTTGTTAATGTAGGAGTGCCGGCTACTGCAGGATTGGATGCAACTGAAGGGAATGTTGGATCGGTAGAAAACAAAGGGGTCGATTTGTCCCTGAACTGGAAAGAAAAACGTGGTGATTTCTGGTACAATGTCAGGTTGACAGGTACAACGACAAACAACAAAGTGCTTAATCTGGGTACTGAAAAACAGCTTATTGGTGGTTGGAAAGGAGTAACCAGGACCATGGTTGGCGAACCAATCGGATATTTCTACGGATATAAGGCAATTGGCGTATTCCAAAACCAGGCAGAAATAGATGCCCACGCTAAACAAACCAATGCCCATCCCGGTGATTTGAAATTTGAAGATATTAATAAGGATGGTATAATCGATGCCAATGACCGGACTAAAATTGGTGAAAGCATTCCAAAACTATTGGCAGGTACCAATATTACTTTAGGTTACAAAGATTTTGAACTTGGGATTGATATGTATGGTTCTTTTGGCTCAGATATCTTTAATGCAAAATCATTGGAATCATATTCTTCTGAAGATAATTATACAAAAGAATTTCTCGGCCGCTGGACCGGTGAAGGCACAAGCAATACAATCCCCCGGATTACATTTGGAGGGCCTAATAAAGAATTCTCTTCCAGATGGCTTGGAAATGGTGATTTCTGGAAGATTCAGAATATTAGGATAGCTTACACTTTAAATCCTTCTATTTTGAGAAAAACACCTATATCAAAAGCCCAGATTTACATTAGCGGGAACAACCTCTATTATTTTTCAAACTACAACGGGCCGACGCCTGAAATTGCGAGCAATAATCCGAGAGAGTCCAGTATCGATAGACAAGTGTACCCTTTGGTGTCAGTCTATAAAATTGGTGCAACAATAACCTTCTAAATTTCCAAGATCATGAAAAAAATAAAACACTTATTGATATTAGCCCTGATCGTTACAAGTTTCTCGTGTACCAAAGGATTTCTTGATAAACAACCACTTGGCGAGCCATCTTCCAGCATTCTATATAATACGGAAGAAGGGATCCAGTTAATGCTAAACGCTGTTTACGCGCAGACCAGGTCTGCCGGACAATCTGGATTTGGGTGGTTTGTTGCAAAAGAACTTGCAGATGACGATACTGACCCTGGAAGTAATGCTGGAGGCGGTAGTGTTCCTCGCCAGCAGGATTTTGATAATTTTAAATATCTCACGACTATGACTGAATTAAACACCTTTTGGTCTAGTAGTTATAATTTAATTGCTAAGGCGAACCTGGTAACACAATTTGCCCCAAAAGTTGAATTTAAAGATGCTGCATTACAGGCCAGGTTAATTGCTGAGGCAAAGTTTTTAAGGTCTGAGGTTTATTTTAACTTAGTAAGAGGATGGGGAGGTGTCCCAATTATTACAAAAGTGGCTAGTAGCCCAGCTGAAGCTTCAGCTGTAACTCCCAGATCTTCTGAAGCTGAAGTTTATGCTTTTATTGAAAAGGACCTGAAGGAAGCAATTACAGCCTTACCTTTAAAAAGTAAATATCCTGCAAGTGAATTGGGAAGAGTAACAAAAGGGGCCGCGCAAACTTTGCTTGCACAGGTTTACCTGCACCAAAATAAATACAGCGATTGTCTGTCAGAGGCAATGAATGTAATTAATTCAGGTGAATATCGTTTGTTTGATAAATACTTTAAAGTTTCACATCCTGATTATGAAAATAAGGATGAATCTATTTTTGAAATCCAATTTACTTACAGGACTGAAAGGGATATGCCGAACCCATGGCAACAATTTCAGGGAGTCAGGGGATCCGGAAGTGGATGGGGATTTTTCTCGCCAAGTGCAAACCTTGCCTCTTCATACGTTCCTGATGATCCGCGAAAAGAATATAATATTTATTTCAAAGGTGAACCGTGGCCATATTCTGGTGAAACAAATATAAAGTGGGAAGCAGGGACAGATCCAAGAGCAAACCAAAAAACCATGCTCCCACGTCCATTTTCCGCAGGTTTTGCAGGGCAGTCCCCGCTTAACAGGGTAGTTTTAAGATATGCCGATGTATTGTTGATGGCCGCCGAATGTAACAACGAACTTGGAAACCCAACTGAGGCGCTGAAATACCTGGAAATGATACGGGCACGGGCACGGGAAGGCAAAAATGTTTTACCTCAAATTACAACTACCGATAAAATGGCGCTTCGCCACCTTATTTGGGATGAAAGAAGGTGGGAGTTGGCATTGGAAGGTTATAGGGCTTTTGATATCCGCCGTTACAATAAAATTGAACCGGGATTTGCGACAGCTCTTTATCATGCTATCGGAAAAATAAATTACACAGAACCAAAACATTTGTTATACCCAATTCCTCAAGATGAAATAGATTTTGATGTTCATGGAATATTAACCCAAAATCCTGGATGGTAGACTTTTCATAGTTTTCATAATTTAGTTAGGTTTTTTTAATATTTAAAAGGCTGCCTGGTCGGTAACCGGGCAGCCTTTTTTAATCAGATTACTTTATTTGCTATTATTATGATAGATAAAATACTTTAAAACTGAGACATATTGTCGTGGTAATTGAAGATATCAGCTCCGGCCTTATTTGAAACCTGTTTATCAAAAATGAAGGGTACAGAATGGTTTAAATTGCCTGGCTTTAATTTCGTATTCCTTTTTGTATGCAATGGAAAGGGCATTTGCCTGAAAACAAAAAATCGATTTCCCGGTCATTTCGCTGGATATTTTACCAACGGCAATTGCTGCTACAGGAAATATCGTAAATAAGGAGTGGCGTTTGGATGGTGAAAACCTGTTACCTTTTATTTCTGGTGAAAAACAAGGAATCCCACATAATGTTCTCTACTGGCGGTTTCTCTGGCACCATGCCATCCGCAAAGGCGACTGGAAATTACTTAAACATCGTGACCATCCAGATGTAGAATTATACAATCTGGCCGAAGATATTGGCGAACAAAACGATTTGAGTAAAGCTCGGCCCGAAAAAGTAAAAGAACTTCAACATCTCTATACCGATTGGTCGGATGTGATGCTTGAACCGCAATGGGGATGGCAGCCCGGGAATTGTGGAAGTTATAAAGTAGAAAAATAATAAAATTTAATATACTGAAAATTACAATAAAAAAATGGCAAACAGGAAAAATAAAATTGCAGGGAATAGCAAGTCAGTATTAAGGTTAATTGTTTTTATTGCAGTTTTCTTTTTTGCAGAAGAAGGATTTACACAACCAACGTTTACGCAATGTCAGTGGCAGGATAACCCTGAAACGGTAAGCAATGCATATCCAACCTTTTCATGGGAAACAGAAGGACATCAAACGGCCTATCAAATCCTGGTCTCCACCGATTTAAGCAAACTTAAAGCAAACAAAGGCGATTCATGGGATTCCGGCAAAGTCAATTCGAAAAAAAATATTGGAATCTCCTATTCGGAAGAAACCCTAAAAAGGAATACAACTTATTACTGGAAAGTAAAGGTTTGGATGGATGGTGTGGCATCGGAATACTCCGAACCCAAATCATTTAAAATGGGGAACAATTTAATTGCAGTATCACCTCAAAACGAAATTATTGCAGAAAGTTGGGAAACCATAACTTTTAAAATAATAGTTGGTGATGGCGGTGTGCCAGTTGGCAATGGTTTTAGTATTCTTTCTCCAACGGCTGGCAACCGGTTTAAATGGAAAGTTAAATTTCTTTCATGGTCAACCTGGCAAACAACTAACCCTGAAAGCGCAGGATATACAACTGTATCAACCACCCGCGATGGTGCAAAGGTAGTGCCTGAAGTTGTTGGCGAAAGGAATGTTTTAAATTTAAAGATTGCCGATAAAGATCTACAACCCGGAGATATTATAACGGTTGTTTATGGCGACAAATCAAAAGGTTCACCAGGAGTACAGGTGTCAGCCCTCGCCCAAAGGTGTTTTTTCCCCTTGTGCAAACTTAACGACACAGGCGAAACCTGGGGCGCACGTGCCTGGGAAAAGTATAAAGATGCACCATCGGTTGAAATTGTTGGGAATAAGGCCTCAAAATTTAATGTAGTTGCAAACCCTCTTCAGAAAGCTGGTAAAAAATTCAGCCTGAAAGTAATGGCCATTGATGACAAAGGCAACCTGGATGTAAACTTCAGGGGAAATTTGAGTTTTCACTCTTCCGATAATTTGGCCGAATTGCCAGGCAAATACACATTTACACAGTTTGACCAGGGGATGCACCGTTTTGATGT
Organism: Bacteroidota bacterium; assembly: GCA_023488865.1. GTDB lineage: Bacteria > Bacteroidota > Bacteroidia > Bacteroidales > Prolixibacteraceae > CAINVV01. Next base: position 4,873 of record JAMDDG010000116.1, read on the forward strand.
TGTATTGAAAACCACTGGTTTAAATACAATAACTGTTTCAAAGGAAAATGTTACCGGAAAGAGTAATGTTATTGATGTTTCTGTCAATGAGCAGGAAAGTAATATCTATTTTGGTGACTTCCATGGACATTCATGGTTCTCTGATGGGATGCACTGGATTGATGATCATTATATCTATGCCAGGGATGTGGCCGGGCTCGATTTTGCAGGTGTGACAGACCACACTGAAAATCCTTATAATTTTACTAAAGAATTTGTAATCCCGTATGCTAAAAGGTTTTATAAACCATCGGAGTTTGTTACACTTTACTCCTATGAATGGACACGGGGAGACGGTTTTGGTCACCTAAATCCATTATTTCTCAATGAAAATGAATTTGACATCTTTAATGCCAGCGACTATAAAACACCTGATGAATTATGGAAAGCGTTAAAAGGCCGCGAAGTGATTACTCCGCCTCATCATCCGGCATCTCGGGCAAACGGTGGTGCCGGCGGATACAACTGGGATTTTTATAACAAAGAATTTTTAAAGACGGTTGAAATAGCTTCCAAACATGGAATATCGGAATGTATGCCTGAAGATGGAAATCCATACCCGATCCGCGGTGGCATGAACCCAGCCCGGACGGTCCAGTATGCCCTGGGAGAAAAGGGGTACAAATTAGGAATTATTGGTTCGTCTGATGCCCATGCAACCAGGCTCGGTGAGTTATACCATCCTAATGGGGGATATGAAACCAGCGTTATTACTGCTGTTTATTCAAATAAACTATCAAGGGAAGCAATTTACTATGCCATAAAAAACAGAAATACCTATGCCACCACGGGTGAAAAAATTCTTGTTGAATTTAATATTAATGGGAATCAGATGGGGTCTGAATTTAATCTTTCTAAGGGTGCAAAACCAACAATAAGCTTTAAAGTTGGCGGAACGAATAAAATAAAAGAACTGGTTGTCTGGAAATATTCCAAAGCGAAAGGTTGGGAGAAAAAATTTGTTCAAAATGTCGATTCAGAAACTGTCTCAAATCATTATACCGACAACGAATTTGAGCAAAACAGCTTGTATTATTTGCGGGTTACCCAATATGGCAGCCCTCTTGAATTGGCATGGACCAGCCCAATATGGGTTAACTTATCGAAATGAACCTTAATCAAAAGAGAACACTAAAAAATGAATAATTTAAAAACTATTTTACTAACATTTAGCTTCGGGGCAGGGGCCTTGCCCAGCTTTTCGAATAACGGTAACGACAGCCAGCCCCCTAAAAAATTACCCAATATTGTGCTGATCCTTGCCGACGACATGGGTTATGAATGTTTAGGCTGCAATGGTTCTTTAAGCTACCAAACACCCAATCTCGACCGGCTGGCCAGTCAGGGTATCCGTTTTACCCATTGCATTTCACAGCCGCTTTGTACCCCCTCGCGGGTAAAAATCATGACCGGAAAATACAATTACCGGAATTACGAATATTTTGAATACCTGAACCCCAATCAAAAGACTTTTGGCAATTACATGAAAGAAGCAGGTTATTCGACCTGTATCGCCGGGAAATGGCAGTTAAATGGGATAGCCCATAACCTTCCGGGCAATGAAGACATCGATCGCCCTCACCACTTTGGCTTCGATGAGTATTGCCTCTGGCAATTGAACAAACCCAAAAGTGAAGGGGAGCGTTATGCCAACCCCCTGATTATTCAAAATGGAAAGAAGCTGGAAGGCCTGGAGAATTCGTATGGGCCTGATATCTTCAGTGATTTTGTTTGTGATTTTATTGATCGGAGTTCTGATAAGCCATTCTTTATTTATTATCCGATGGTGCTGGTCCACGATCCTTTCGTTCCCACCCCTGATTCGCCCGAATGGGCCGATCCTTCCAAGAGGTACGAAAAGAACAACCGCCATTTTAAAGAAATGGTTGAATATGCCGATAAATTAGTCGGGAAAGTTGAATCAAAACTGAAGGAAAAAGGACTTTTGGAAAATACCCTTCTTGTTTTTGTTGGCGACAACGGGACAAATGTCAATATAACTACAAAAACCAAGGCTGGCCCCAAAAAGGGAGGGAAATCGTTTACCATCGACGCGGGCGTGCATGTTCCCCTGATTGCAAGTTGGCCAGAATTCATGAAAAAAGGAAGGGTTTATGAACCGCTCATCGAATTTTCCGACTTTCTCCCCACCCTCATTGAAGCCGCGGGAATATCAAAGCCGGCGGAAGGCGTTGACGGTAAAAGTTTCCTTTCAGTGCTGAAAGGAGGAAACGGCCCGACAAGAAAAACCGTATTTGTGCATTACGATCCTCAATGGTATCAGGCAAGCAAGAACCGAAACCGTTTTACACAGACCATCGAATATAAACTTTACCGCGACAACCGGTTCTTTAAATTAGCGGACGATCCGCTGGAACTTCATCCGCTGACAACA